>JBBRGG010000112.1:0-11455 GCA_038240875.1 Phycisphaerales bacterium
GTTCATCGTCGCGCGATCAACGATCATCCACTCGAGTTCTACGCCTGTGACCTCAAAGAGCGAAAAAGCCATGCGATTCTCCAGGTGTGGCATGACGTTCAAAGCGAGAGTTTGGCTTAAATTACCGGGGCCTGAGTAAGCCGGGGCCATAATAAACTAGGTCGCGTATCTTCCAAGGCCACAACGAGCCGGGACGCGAATATGTGCGGTGAGCGTAGAGGGGATGGCGGCGGGTGCGCTGCAAGTAGCAGTAAATCAACGCTCGCCAATGGAGCGAGCGGACGAGGTGGCGTAAGGGCGGTACAATTCGCGGTCGCCAGATCAAGTGCGACGTTGCCGGAGTAGCTCAGCTAGTAGAGCAATCGCCTTGTAAGCGATAGGTCGCGGGGGCGGTACCCGTCTCCGGCTTTTGCAGTAGATTGCCATGTGAAACGCTTGATCAGGTCGAAGCCACGCTTTGCATGGGGAGAGCAGGCAATAGGCAAAAATGCTCGATGTTGGTTCAATTACATCCCATATCTGTCACCGTGCATCCAGCCTGCCTTAACCATGCCAATTGATTACTCGCGAAGTTCAATCACAGGCGTAGTCTTGTCTTTCATGTCAGTCTTATCGGTCATGGCGGCTGGCTTTGCTGGTGCAACAGTGGCAGCTGAGCTAGAAACAGCAAGTGCCTTAACTGATGCGGACCGCGCGGCCCTTGGCCCAACATTCGCAGTTTCATTCGTAGATAATCTGGGCCAAACTTCGGCTATTCACGCAACGCGCCATCGATCCTGCGCGCAGACCTAGGCGGCACCCGCATCGTGTTCGATAGTGACCGCCCCGAGCCGCCAACAGGGTTCAATCCCCAGGTCATCTCGTCATAGCCAACACGGTTGGAACGCTTGACGTCGTCGTTGAACTTGATGGTGAGTTGCTGGCCAACGGGGATGTCCATCGCCCAGACCAGATCGCTCGTCCGCGTATCGACGATCGAGATAGATTGAGGAAACGTGGACGTACTTTCGTAGGTGTACTGGTCCAAGCTCTCTTCAGCGCCACCCGCTTCATAGCTCGTGCAACCAGCCGAGAAGTAGGTGACACAAGCAGCAAGAAAGAGTGTCGAAGCGATGAGCTGCGTACTGCCAAACTGCGACACGCGAGCGGTTTCACTTGATGCATTTAAGGACATGTATAACTCCGAGCAATCATGTGTGAAAGGACAAATCATCGAATCCCGAACTGGCAATACCACGCACCAGAACTACTAACATAGTCAAGAAAAAGACGTCAAACCTTTGACGCCGCCTAGGCGCAACGGCACGTCAGGAACGGTATTGATACACACTGAACCTCTATCGACCAAACACGCCTGCCTGCCCAATCTAGTGTCTCAGAACTAAGCCAAGGACGGTTACTTAACGCTCACAGATCGTTGACCACGTCCCCAACGCGCAATAGCCGCGCGTGTGACGCCTCACTTCTAGCCGTTTCGAGAGCCTATTTGCGAACGCTGATCTGTCGCCAGCTTCGTACACTCTTGCATTATGGCTGGTTCGGAACTTAACATCATCCCTCCAACGAATTCGTCATCGTTTCTACCTATTCGGGTAGGGCACGGGTACGACCTGCATCGGCTTGAAGTGCTTGGCCAAAGTATTCAAGGACAAACCCAACCCGTTCGCCCGCTCATCCTCGGCGGCGTTCTCCTAGACCATACCCATGGCCCGGTCGCGCACTCCGATGGCGATGCTCTTTACCACGCGATCACCGACGCGCTCTTGGGCGCGATAGCGCAACCCGACATCGGCCAACTCTTTCCAGATACTGATCCCAGACACGACGCGCAGGATTCATCGGTCTTTCTTGCCGCCGCCGCGGAACGTGTTCGCACGCTTGGCTACGTCATAGGCAACCTCGACGCAACGGTGATCCTGGAGCGCCCGAAGATTTCGCCGCACAAGCTCGTGATGATCGCGAACATCGCGCGAATTCTTGGAATCGATTTTTCGTGCGTCAATGTAAAGGGAAAGTCCCACGAGCGCGTGGACGCCGTGGGCGAGGGGAGAGCCGTTGAGGTGCACTGCGTGGTCATATTGTTGGCCCAAGCGTGAAGGGCCCAGTTGACTTACTGATTCTTCTTTCTGCGTGACGCGACCAACTTGCCGATGAGAAAGTCAGTGGTCCCGGGCAAAAGTGTCGCGCCCGCGAGTGCCAGACGAATACTAAAGCTGGTCCAAACTTCGCCACCGGTGCCTTTGGAAAGTTGGCGGAGGATCGCTCGTGCGACTCGCTCGGGCGGCTGCATCATGGAACGAGGCGTTCGACTTGCGATGCGTGCATTGGAATTGCGTTCTTGAACCTTGTCAAATAGCTCGGTACGCGTGCCGATGGGGTGCACAGATGAAACCGCGATACCGATGGGCGATAGTTCGTGTCGCATAGCGCGTGCGATGCAATCTTGCGAGGCTTTTGTGGCGCAGTACGCGCCGTAGAAAGGCAAGCCGATCTTCGACAGGCAACTGCTGCAAATCACGATGTGCCCCGTGCCCGCACGCTTCATCGCAACCAGTGCCGGATCAATGAGATTGATCGTGCCCCAAAGATTAGTTTCAAAGATCGCACGAAGATCCGCAGGCTTGGTCTGGTCGTGCGCGGCTTCATAGGCATATCCCGCGTTGGCATACACCGCGTATAGCGATCCAAATGCGTCGATGGTGGTGTCGATGACGCGCGCGCACGCCGCAGGATCGGTGACGTCGCATGCGACGGCTACGGCTTTGAACCCTTGGCTCCGCATCTTTGCCACGATCTCATCAAGGCGGTCGATTCGCCGAGCGGCGATCACTACAGGCATCCCCGCACGCGCGCACGCCCACGCGGTTGCGAGCCCTATGCCGCTGCTCGCGCCGGTAATGGCGATGGGCTTGTTGGCAAGTACGACACGCGGCATGCTGATACTCCTTGGGCGTCAACGCTTCAGGCTTGTAGGTTCAATCCTGGAAATAAAAAACCCCCGAGCATGCAGAGCATGGCCGGGGGGTTTGAGGTTTGCACATTAACCAGAACCCGAAGGCTCATGGCTTACTTGCCTTGGATGGCTTCTTCGGTCTTCTCGGCACCAGTCTGGATGTCCTTGCCCGCACCCTTGACCGTGTTGCACCCGGCCAGAGACAACGCAAAGGCGCTCACAGCGAGAAACGAGATGACACGAAGGACGACTTTATTATTGGTTGGTTGCATATGGGGCTCCTCATCGGTGCCAATCTCTTTGGGGCTGCAAGCTACATCGCATCGCATCCACTCAGGTACTCAGGCACTCAGGCACTCAGGTATAAAGATAGTCGCGAAATTGATCCGGTCAAGAAACTCGATCCTACTAGCTAACTGACGGGAACAATTAACAAGATTTGCGGACACTCTTCGTGGTTTAATATGCTTGGGCAATTGCCCGCAGAGAACCGCCCATTCCCTTCCTCGCAGGCTTTGCAATCCCGCAGTTCGCAAGCAAGCCGGGCAAGCTACTCTCTCGCCAACTTGGAAAGTCAAGGCCCAGCCATGGGTCGAAGTGGACGATTCCGACCATCATCGCAGTTGTGCTCTTCGCGATTCCTTTCGCGATGCTTGCTTTCATGCTTGCCGCGATATTCGTTGTTGCGCTTCCCATCGTCATGCTCATCTCATCGTGTCGTAGAAAGACTATTGGCAAGCGTATCACATGGCTCAGGCCCGTCGAGGTCGATCTCTCCTTCGATCCTCTTATGCCCGGCCAATGCTTCGATGGCGTGCTTTCATCAACCCGGCGCCATTCCCTGGCTCAATGCCTTTGGCGTTGTTGATCACTCTGCTATCGACGCGATCCTCGATCAACTCGCGCATCTAGAGCGCGTTGAGGGCACTTCGAGCACTATGCATGCTTCGGGCCAGATCATCGCTCGCACGGCACGGGAAAGTCAACGCTCTTGAAGCACGCTGCGAGTTGTGCGCGAGCGCGCGGATGGTGCGTTGTCGAAGTTCGCCCGCCTCGCCGTATTCACTGGCGTCAATTCAAACCATTAAAGCAGATCGACGCGCCGCGAGCCCAAGTGCGCCTGCTCTGCATCGATTCGGCAGAACTGATCTCTTGCCTTGGTTGGCGCTTCATCCGCGCATACTCCGCGATACAAAGCGTGCGCATTCTCGCCACCACGCATCGTGATCTGGGGCTTGCGTGCGTCGCGCAGCAGGAGTTGACTCCAACACTCGCGTGCACAATCGTCGCGCGACTGCTCGCATGCGAATCCCTAGCCGCTCCAAGCGAGCCTGGAATGGCCCAGCTTCTCGCCAGGCACCAAGGCAGCCTTCGCCATGTCTTCTTTGAGTTGTTCGAACGTTACGAACAAGGCTGGTGACGCGTCGCGAAAGCGTGTCATCATGCATCGAGCGACATCGAGCCACCGGTGCCGCCACTCGATCGATTGCGTTCCAAGAGCCAGCGAAGTTCAGGAGATTTCAAAGCCAACGCGCTCGCCGCATAGACCCCGCCACCAATCACGACCGATGACGCAAGGCGTACGCACGTTTCGATCCACCCACCGCTGTGCATGCCCAACACGTTCTGCCCAAACGCGCTCCACAGCAATTGCCCGCCGAATACTGCCGCACCCATGATGATCGTGCACAGCAACGTGCGTGCGCACCCAATGGCTGTCGCGCGGTCAAGTGGCGCAATCCGCAGCTTTGACTTGCACAC
The DNA here is from genome assembly GCA_038240875.1 of Phycisphaerales bacterium. Lineage (GTDB taxonomy): Bacteria > Planctomycetota > Phycisphaerae > Phycisphaerales > UBA1924 > JBBRGG01. The sequence continues at coordinate 4,715 of JBBRGG010000112.1, forward strand.
AACTGCGAGCAGCACGCACTGTGTCGTTGCGGCGATCGCCGTCGCATACGCGAGCCCCGCTTCCTTTAGGTACCAAATCAGCGTCAAGTTCAGCGATAAGTTCAGCAACACCATCGCAATTGCGATCCGCATGGGCGTCTTGGTATCTCCTTGCGCATAGAACGCTCGCGTGAGCACATGGTTCACCGAATATGCCCATACGCCGAGCGAAAAACCCGCTAACGCCGCAGCACACCGATCTAGTCCGTCTTTGGTGAATCCGCCCGACCCGCCAAAGATCGCGTTAACAAGATCATGCCGAACCAGGATCAACCCGAGAGTCGCGGGCAGCGCGATAAACAAGCTCAGCCGCACGCCGCGCCGCAGCGTGCTGGCAAATGCGGGCGGATCATTCGCTGTGCGTGCTAAGAGCGGGAACGCCGCTGTCGCAACCGCGATTCCAAAAACGCCCAGCGGAAATTGGTACAGCGATTGCGTGTACGACAGCACGGCGTTGGACCGTTCGTCCAAAGGCACCAAATGCCCGAACATCGTCGGCCCGACCCATTTGGGCCACATCGCAATCACAGTGTCGAGCATCGTGTTGAGTTGCAACGTGCCTAGCCCGAGCATGACGGGCAAAAACTTCTGGAGCACAACCTTGCCTGATTCGCGTGCATCGCGGATCGCGCGCGTCCACACTACCTTGCCACGCAGCGCGCTCCACGACCATGCGACCTGTGCAATTGATGCAAGGACCGCAGCGATGGCAACCGCGATCGCCGCGTGCGTCGAGTTTAATCCATGCCACGCGTTCGAGCTTGCCTCTCCACTCACAGCATCTTTTGCTGCTCCAACACCAAGAAGCAAAAACGAACCCGCCGCCGCGATCTGGAAGGCATTAAGCACGATCGGGCCCGCCGCCGGTACGGCAAACTTGCCCTTGACTTGCAACATGCCGCCCAGGATCGCCGCCAAACACACCATCGGCATCATCGGAAGCATCAACGCAACCAGCGCAATCGACAATGTTAAATCGCGGTCCGCCTCGAACAACGCCAGCCTCGCGAGTAGCACACACTCAATCACCAGCGTGATTGCGCCCGTGACGATCATCAACGCCGCGATCAAAAGAGACGCGAGTGCGCCGGCGGCTTTGGGGTCAGTTCGATCCAAAGTCGTGTACTGCGGAATAAACGCCGCAGAGAGCGCGCCTTCGCCAAAGAGCCTTCGGAATAAGTTGGGGATCGCGTACGCGGCTCGAAACGCCGACCCTAGTGCCGTATCGCCAAATAATCGCGCCGTGATCACATCTCGCGCAAGCCCGGCGAACCGCGACGCCAGCGTCATCCCCGACATCACACGCACCGCAGCCGCGAATAGCCCCGCATGGCCGCCTTCGTTCGCGTGGCCCATCGATGGGTCCTTCGTCTCAGCAGCAGTTGCGCCCTGATTCGGCGCCAGATTGGAAACCGTGTCAGGAACACCATCAGGATTGGTTCGCGTCGGAGCCGTCATTCGTTTGAACTATCGGCTATTCGCGTGAATTATCGTCACTTGCGGCAGCCTTCGTAGCCCGTTCACTTCCCGCCCAGAACCATCCCTAGCACACTTCGACGAAGCAAAAGAAGCGCACCCATACCGATGCACAAGCCGACAAAGTTTGCCAATATGTCGTAAGGGTCAACCGTGCGTTGAAGGATCGGGATTCCTTGCGTGGTTTCGTCGAGCACGATGTAGACACACGCGACGACGAAGGTCCGTGCGAGGTTGCGCTTGGAAAGTGCCGACCCAAAGAACGCCGCTAATGACGCGAGCACAATCCAGATCGAAAAGGCTATGAAGTGGGCCCAAAGATCCGTGCGTGGCAACGGCCCATCGACTTTCAACGCGGGCCAATGCGTCAGCGTCACCACCACGCCCGCGTACGCAAAGAAAGCGAGCCGTCGATAGATCGGTGGAATCACGAGAATCGACCCTCTTGTTGTTTACTCGTAGTGCGCTTCGAGTTCAATCAAACCATAATCGAACTGGAATGCGTGTTCATCGATGTACGTTCTTCGTCGCCGATTCGTTCGTCCGTCGGACGTGAATATCCGCCGATGCAACTTCGCTAACCCCAAAACTCTCGCCCTTGCCTCGCTTCGCGAGCATGGCGTCCCATTCCGCAAGCAACACCTTCCCAAGCTGTTCGTAATCTTCCGCGCCAGGAGCAGTGGGAGCGTATTCAAAGATCGTCTGCCCAAAGCTCGGGCACTCGGCAAGCTTGATGTTCCTGCGAACCGCCGGGCGAAGCACCCGCGCATACCGCCAAGGTGTTTCCTTCTCGCGTCCGGCTTCGAGAAACGCCTCCAAGTCCGCCACGACTTCGCGAGCGTGGTTGCTCGATGGATCGTGCATGCACAACACCACGCCCGTCACGCGAAGCCTTGGGTTCACGGCTTTGCCCACCAGCTTGACCGTCTCGAGCAACTTACCCACGCCTTGCAACGCGAGAAAGTGCGCCTGCATCGGGATAATCACCTCGCGAGCCGCAGCAAGCCCATTCAATGTCAACAGCCCAAGCGAAGGCGGGCAGTCAATCAGCACAAACTCATAGCGCGATGATAACCGTTCGAGCGCCGTGCGCAATCGTCCCTGGCGATCGGGCTGATCAGCAAGCTCGATCTCTGCAGCGGCCAAGTCCGTCTGGCTCGGCAGTACATGCAACATTTCGCGCGTCGTCGCCACCGCGTCCATCGGATCCATACCTGGATCGATCAACACGTCATAGATCGAGCGCTCGGGCGCTTCAACGCCCAGCGCGAGCGTCGCGTGCGCTTGCGGATCAAGGTCAACAACAAGCGTTGAACGGCCTGTACGCGCGATGGCCGCCGCGAGCGAGACCGTGGTCGTGGTCTTGCCTACGCCCCCCTTCTGATTCATCAGCGCAATGACGCGCGTTGGGCGGGGCGGTATCTCTTTGTGAGTAGTAGGTGGCATCGCGCGAGTATATGGAGCTATGGGTCGCCTCGTGGCGAAACCGCATGGGCGTTCCGCGAATGCCACTTTGAACGAACTTGTCTTTACGAACGAACGTGCGTCGAACCTTCGCCTTGCGTGCTATGTCCTGATTTCTTTGATGGTTCAATGCCGCGCATCGCTTTAATCGCGAGCCGAAGCGACATTCACTGGTTCGTTTGCAATCGGATGAGCTGCGGATGGAGCAGGCCCATTTGCCGAATTGCTTGCCAAGCCACCCGCCGAATCACTCGCCAAGCCTACCACCGAACCACCCGCAGCAGGCACGGGCTCAACATCAAGCGGGTTGCCCGAGTATTTGGCCGCTTGATCTTCGATGAAGCGACGCCGAGCGATCTTGATCGCGGTCACACCGATCGACGCAGCAAGGATGATCGCAAGCACGTAGATCATTCGTGCACGAAAGACCGACACCGCAACGCCGAGCGTCGCGAACGCGCCCGCCATGCCATACAGCGTGAGCACCGCGCCCTTGACCCCGAGTGCCCGCTTGAGCATGTGGTGAAGGTGGTTGCTATCCGCCGAGGAAATGCTCTTTCCCTCGAGCTTTCGACGCACGATGGCAAGGCTGGTATCAATCAAAGGCACAGCAAAGATCACGCACCCCGCCGCGACCAGATGCGTCTTGCCCGTGTCACCCAATGTCAAGATAATCACACACGCGCAATACCCAAGCAACAGCGAGCCTGTGTCACCCAAGAATATCGTCGCCGGGTTGAAGTTATGCGGCAAGAACCCAAGGCACGCACCCAAGAGCGCCATGCACATGATGATCCGCTGACCATCGCGCGGACCATCATCGACTAACGCAAGCCCAAGGGCTAGCACGAGCAACCCAACTGCAGAAATCGCCGTCGTACCGGACAACAGCCCATCGAGACCGTCAAGCAGGTTTGTGGCGTTGCACATCCCCAGCACCGCAATTGCGATGATCCCCGTCCCGATCCAATAGACCATGTCTATCGGAATCGATTCAAACCCAGGAATCGACACCGGCAAGTGGATCACAAAGCCCAATGTTTCAGTGCCATTGATGATGGTCGTTGGCACGCCTAACTGTTGCGCGATGGGCATGATCAGCCCTTCAGCCATGCGCGTCCCGACGTTGTCCAGCGCGAGTGCCGCCGCCGCAAAGAGCTGCCCGCCGATCTTCACGCGTGGGCTAATCCCAACCACGTCGTCCCACAACCCAACCAGCATGATCACCGTGATCCCAAGCAAGATCGAAGGGGGCACCGGCGGGATGAACTCATTCTCAAGCTTGAATTTGCTCGGGTGCCAATCAACTAATCCTTGGAAGCGAATCGCTAGAAAGCTGTACAGGATTCCGCCAAAGAGGCCGAGGAAAATCGCCACGCCACCTAGGTATGCAACAGGCACACGGTGCACCTTGCGTGGGTCGCTCGGGCGATCAATGACGCCATTTTTAATCGCCAGCTTTCGCATGATCGGCGTCGCGCACAGCGTCACCAAAAATGCTACCAACAACACCCAGATGTACCCTTGCGCAATGGAAAGCCGAGAGTGTTGCGATTCGACAATCCCCGCGCTCGTGGCCAAGTCTTTGATCTGGCTCGATAACTTGGCAAGGTCTTCTTGCACCTTGCGGACGTTTTCCATGACCTCGGGCGGCACGGACGTGTTCCCGCTCTGGCCAGCCAATGGCAAGCCTTCCCTAGACCCACCAAGCCCAGTGCCTTGCACGCTCGGTTCGCCCAGGCGTTGCAAGTCCAACTGCGTTTGTTTGATTACAGGCGTGCCGCCCGGAACATTCGCGGAGTTGTTCGGAGCCGCCATCCCCACTGTGGCAAAAGAGCTCAAGACCGCGAAGATGGTGACAAGGCACGCGTGCATTTGTTACTCAGACAAACAGTGACATACTCAGACAAACAAAGGCGATCGATTGAGCCCATAAGACGGGGTAAGCGTTAGACAGTACTAGCGGTTCGATTCGACAGTGAATCAGCCAGTTCAAGGATCGTCTGTTCGAGCCTTATTGTTGGATTAAATCCGATAGTCTGTCGTATCCGTGTCAGATCTGGGCGACGGATCATCAAGTCTTCAAATCCAGGCCCGAACGCCTCGGAGTAGGGAATATTTCGGATTTCACTCTTGGACTTCAATGTGTCGGTCACGCGACCCGCCAACTCCAAGATCGTAACGCTCACGTCAGAGCCCACATTAAACACTCGGCCAGTGCACTGGTTTGTGCGCACCAATCGTGGTAGTACGGCCGCCACATCGCGAACATCACAGAAGCAGCGTGATTGGGTGCCATCGCCGTGCACCAAAAGTGGTTTATTTTCTAGCGCAGCCAGTACAAACCTTGGGAGCACCATCCCGTAGTCGCCCACCTGCCTTGGGCCTACGGTGTTAAAGAACCTAGCGACGACTACCGGCAAGCCACGCGAGGAGTGATACGCCAGAGCGAGATATTCATCGATTGCTTTGGAACAGGCGTACGACCAGCGCGACACCGTCGTCGCGCCATACACCACGTCGTCTTCCTCAGCGAAAGGCACCTTCATGCCCTTACCATAAACCTCGGAACTCGACGCGATTAGCACGCGCGGGGGATGCCCGGACGTGCGTCTTGTATCTGCAAATCGAAGCAGGGCTTCGGTCTGGCCGACGTTGGTTTCGATAGAGCCGATGGGGTCCGAAACTACCAGCCGCACTCCCACGGCTGCCGCTAGGTGATAGATCTCATCAAAGATCTCGCCGTCACCAAAGGCTTGTAGCGTGCGCCCGAGATCAGCTTCAATGAAACGCACACGCTGGGTCGAAGAACTCGGATTCGTGTCACTCGGCGTAGCAGCACCAGTTCCAGAAGAGGCAACCGCGGTATTCCCAATGTGCTGCTCGAGGTTGGTCCGTCGACCTGTTGAAAGATTGTCAACCACCGTGACGCTATCACCCATCCCAACAAGCGTGTCCACCAAGTGCGAACCGATGAAACCGGCACCACCGGTCACGAGCACCCGCTTTGGCACGTAACCGCCTGAACCAGATCCGATTGGACCAGTTGAAGAATGCGGAATATCGGTGCGAAAAGGTTGGGTGCTCACGTCATCAGCCTACGCCGGTTGTTGGACAAACGCCCGGCAGGTTTCGCACAAAGTACGCATCAAAGTTGCACGTCAATCGCGCGAAAGCCATTGGCCCACGCCTCATGCGATCACGAGTTAGACTGATACTCCTGAGCGGCCCTGATGTTGCCCTTCATGTACCCGCCCGCCGCGTGGCGAACGCCATTAACCACAACGCCTAGGAACGTCGAGTGGGCATCGGTCAATTCATTGCGTACACGAGCCACAAGGCCTCGCTTCTCGCCCATCGCACGGACGACGAGGATCGAAGCATCAACCCGCTGCGCGAGCACGGCGTAATCGCCGCCGACAATCGCTGGGGCGGTGTCGAGGATCACAAGATCAAACTGGGCACGCACGCTTGCGAGCAGTTCGTTCATCGAGTTGGTGCCGAAGCGTTCGACCTGACGAAGTTCCTTGGATCCGCAGGTCAGAATAGACAAATTGGGTGAAGTCGTGCGCTGGAGCGACTCTTCAAGCGTCCGTTTGCCCGACGAAACATCAGCAAAGCCCGGACTCTCTTGCAACCCAAAGACCTTATGCAGCGCAGGGCGGCGAAGGTTCGCGTCGATCAGGAGCACACGCTTGTCTGCGGCAGCCGCGGCGAGCGCAAGGTTGCATGCAACCGTGGTCGCGCCCGAGCCGGGCATCC
>JBBRGG010000113.1:0-11388 GCA_038240875.1 Phycisphaerales bacterium
GAGACCTTTGGCCCGGTTGTGCGGGCGCAGCTTGCCAAGTGGGGCAGAGGGCGGATCGGCTCGCAAACGGTGCAGGATTTGTCGCAGGAAACGCTTGCGGCGTTGTCGGAGAGCATTGATCGATATGACCCGGCGCGAGGCGCGCGGTTTTCGACGTGGTTGCTCGCAATTGCCAAGCATGTGCTGGGCGATGAGCTGGATCGACGCGGGGCGAAGAAGCGAGGCGGGGCGAAGAAAGCCACGGCGCTGGATGAATCGTGGATGATCGCTTCGGCGCAACAGGGCGTAGATGAGCAATATGAGGCGGCAATGTTTCGTGCGAAAGTCGAAGCGGCGATTCGATTGGTTGCGAAAGACTGCGACTTTACGGACTATTCGATTTATTCAATGCGAGTCCTCGAAGGGCGGAGTGGCAAGGACGTGGCGCAAGCGCTGGGTATTAGTGAGCCAACGGTGAGCAGGCGGATGGCGCGGGTGCGGGAAGTTTTGCGAGTGAAGTTAATGGAAGTTGTTCGTGTCTATTCGTTCACGCAGGATGAGATTGAAGAAGTCGAGCGAAAGGGACTGGGCGAAGTTCCCAAGGAATCTGGACTTGGCAGGACTGGACTTGATCGGGTTGGTGCGAACGAAATCACAAAGCTTGATCAAAGACCGATGGGGCAGAAGATCAAAGAAAGTGTGCACGATGAGCGGAAAGAGGGGCCTCTGGCAGGGCCAGTTGCAGACGCAGCGTTTGATGATGCGGTTGGTGAGATCTATCGAAGGCAGGTAGAGCTTCGGCGGCAGGATCAAGCCGAGCGGATGAGGTAGAAGAAGGCGCTAGATATTCGGCATTCGGCATTCAGAAAGATGAGAAGCCATGAAGTCAGGCATTAGGTACAAGGAATTCGCCACAACGGGAGTCTCACGATCAAATGCCTAAACCTTTTCTCGGAGAGAAGGGGGCACCCAAAGGCTAAGGCACGGCAAAGGCACGCCGTGGCGGGCGGCAGGAGTTGAACGATGGGCACGCTTGCAATTGTCCTTGTTTCAATTCTTGGCGGGTTGGTATCCATCGCTATTGCGATGCTGTTCTTGTATTACATTGTTGTACCGGTGCTTCGCGCCAGTGGCGTGGTGGTCGGGCGGTTCTTTACGTTTATTGGGTGCACGCTGCGCGATACGGCGCGCACGATCGGGGCGATTCTTGCTGCGGTGGTGATATCTCTATTGACTGTTGGGTGTGTAGTGATTGGCAGGTGGTCGGCGGCGGCGCACTTTGGCCGAGCTGTGAAGGCGGAGTTTGCGATGGCGGGGCTGAGCTTCTTTCGATTGGTCTTTGCGAATCCGTTGAGGCTGTTTGGGCTTGAAGGTGTGACTGAGGGATTGGAACGCCGACTGCCTCAGGTGGTTTCGGATGTACCTATTGCGGAGCCTTCGGCGTTTGGCGGTTCGGGTGGGGGTTTGGGTGGAGGTTTGGGTGGGGATTTGGGGAGGCGCGCGAAGTTTAAAGGCTACACGATTGTTGGCACGCTGCCTGTAGGTGGGTCGGGTGCGAAGTTGTACATTGCCAATCCTGATGCGATCACGCGGGCTGGGTTTGAGCGAGCGGGCGTGAATGGTGTGGATCAGGTGGTGATCAAGGCGTTTTCGTTGGACGATGGGAGTAGCCTGCCACAGATTGTGAGAGAGAGTCGAGCACTCGATGCAGCGAAAAAGCTTGGCTTGATCCTGGATCACGCGCTCACGGCGGATCGCTTTCATTATGTGATGCGGTATGTGCCTGGCGAATCGCTGACGCAAGTGACCAAGCGGCTGCATGGGACGAGTGAAGTTGATGGGCTCGGGCCGCGTGAGGTGCGCAGTTGTTTGTCGTACGCGAGTGATCTGCTCGCAACGCTCGCGGCGTATCACCGGGGTGGATTGTGGCACAAGGATGTCAAGCCTGACAACATCATCGTGGACACGCGATCAGCGGGCAAAGGCGGCACGGGCAAGGCATATCTGGTGGACTTTGGGTTGCTGAGCAGCTTGCGGTCGGCGATGACGCTGACGACGCATGGTACGGAATATTTCCGTGATCCGGAACTTGTGCGGATGGCGGTTAAGGGCGTGAAGGTTCATGAGGTGGATGGAACGCGGTTTGATGTGTATGGCGCGGGTGCGGTGTTGTTTGCGATGATCGAGGATGGGTTCCCGCCACATGGCGGTTTGTCGCAGGTGACAAGGAAGTGTCCAGACGCGGTTCGATGGATTATTCGGCGCGCGATGGCGGATTATGACAAGAGATATGCTGGCGCTGATGAGATGCTGGCGGATGTGCGGACGGTGCTGGCGGCGGCGGACCCGTTCACGGTTCGGCCTGCGGACTTGCCGAGCGTTGGTGCGCTGTATTCAAGTGGAGAGAGTTTGAGTGGGGAAAGTGCGAGTGATGAGAACATCAAAAAAGACAGCGCAGGAAGTGCACACTCGGCACAGCGAGCGAGAATTGCCGCGGGGTTAGGTGGGATGGCGGGGTTGAATGGCGCGGGTGCTGGAGTGGATACGCGCGTGGCTACTGGAGCGCAAGGCGCGCCAAAGGTAACGGTGACGAATTGGTGGACGGGGAAGACGCGGGTAGATTGGCAGGCAGCACAAGGGCCGTCTGCTGCGGTTCAATCACACAAGCCAAAGGTTGATGAGGCGAGAAAGGTTGACGGGTCGCGGCAAGAAATATCAAGTGTGCAAAGCGCCATCGATGCGGCACAGATAGCGCCGGGGGTGAGGGTTGGGGTGGGGATGGGGGTTGGGTTTAATGGTGCAAGCGAACGCGCGGGCGGTTCGTCGCTGCGGCGAAGTGCCAAGGAGCAACGCGAGGCTGCGGGTGTGCGGGTACAGACGGCGCGAGCGCGAGCCGACGAACGCATTCGGCGGAACACGCCGACGCGAGCGACGCACGATACAGGAATGAATGTTGGCGTGGCGATGGCGTTATTGCTTGTGTCGGGGTTGGCGGTTGGGATTTATTCGATTTCGACTTCTGGTGATGGTTCGGCTTTACAGAGCGCGGACAACGGGTTGATTGTGCAGGCGAGATCGATGCGGGTGCCGACGTTATTGCCTGGTGGGATGGCGGAATTTCGTGGCGTGTTGAAAGAGCGTGACAGCGCGGCGTTGATCGGGGATGAAAAGCTTGCGCTCAAGGGTCGTGCATTTGATGAACAAGCTGATGCGGCGAAGACGATGGATGTGGGGTTTGACTCGTTGGCGATGAAGCCGATTGTGTTGGTGGTGGTGGATGCGCTGCCGCCTTTGCCTGTGAATGTGAAGGATTTAGCGGGCGCAATAGAGTCAAAGCTGCGCGAGGCGGGGATGAATGTTGTGGGGCGAGGGAGTGGTTCGGGCCGGGAAGAGATTGAGTGGCTTGCGGCGGTGCGCATGAGTGTTGGGCAGATTCCTGTGGATTCGTCGTCTGTCGAAATTGATCGTGCAGCTTGGAATGTGCAAGAGTTTTTGGCGAAGTACACGGCGCTGAACGCGGTGGTGTGGGTGAGCGTTGCGGCAGAGGGGCAAGACGGCGAGTCGGCCCCTTCGGTGCATGTGTTTGTTTCGCCGCTGGCGAACAAAGAGGAAGCGGAAAAAATAGCGAAAGAGTTGGCAGGATTATGGGAGTAACGCGGCTGGTTTGGTACCGGATGCGCAGGGTTGGCGTATAGGGTTGGTATACAGGGCGATAGCACCGTGTTTGGTACATGAAAGTTGTATCCAAAAAAGCAGACGCTCATGCAAGTATAGTTTTTAGTTCTGGGAATGATCGCTGCAACTTGGGGCGGTGTGGTCTGTAGATGTGTGTACATCTCTCGCACACTTGTAGAAAAATAGAAAGAATAAACTCGCGCATACTTGCCGTCATTGCGATCATTGCCGACTTTGGCAGCGTTGGCGGTTGGGTTCGTAGTCACATCGCGCTGTTCAGCACAGGTGATCTATGACGCGATCAAGAATCGCAACGTGAATGGGACATTTCTCGCGGACCCGACGAGCGAGCATGCACAAGAGCTCACGCTTGCTGGAGTGGGGGCGGGGGTAGGGGCGTGTTTGATCGAGCGGGTAGAGATCCAGCTTCGGAGCATAAGTTCGACGGCTCGGTACACCGGGAACATCCAGGTTTCGATGTATGTTGGCGCGGGCGGGTTGTCTGGCGCGTTGATTTCAACGAGGCAAGTCGCGCTCGATGTGATGAGTACGCAGAGTCTTCTGTTGAGTTTGCTATTTGAAGGGGTTTTGATCTCGAATAGTGAGATTTGGATTGGGTTCACTATCGCGCCAAATATATTAGGCGGGCTGACGATACTTGGCGTGCGTGAGAGCCAGTTGCCACCGAATCTGTCGATTGTAACGGCTCGTGGATGGAACACGCCGCGTGCTTGGTAGGCAGGGTTGGCTGGAGACGCAGCCGCCGAGTGTGGGCGGGAGCGCGTACGCGGTTCGAGTGACGGCGGTGCCTGCGCCGGGAGCTGCGGCGATGCTGTGCGCGACGGGGTTGATGGCGTTTCGGCGTCGGCGGCCATGCGTAGTAAAGTGAATTAGCTGTTGATGCGTGAAAGAAGCCAATCGAGCGTGATGTCGCTGATTGCGCGAATGACGGCGCCTTGCGGGCCCAGGGCGTGCATGAGCTGCGCCTCGTCAACGGTGTGGGCCACACCAATAACTTGGATGCCTGCGGCGCGAGCGGCGGCGATGCCTTTGGGCGTGTCTTCGATGGTGATGCACTGCGATGGCGGGACGTTGATGCGCTGTGCGGCCAAGATATAGCCCGCGGGGTTTGGCTTGGCGATGAGCACGTCGTCGGCGGTGATGATCGCGTCAAATGGCCAGATTGGTGAATTAGGTGAACAGACGAGGAAGCGTTCGAGGATTGGGATGATTTCGCGGCGGGTTGCGCCCGAGCAGATGGCTATGCCTGTGATTTGGCCTCTGCCTATACGTAGATCTGTTGTGCGCGCTGTGGCGGCCGCGCGGATAAGTTCAACCGCGCCTGGAAAGGGTTTGACTATGCCCGCGTTGATTGCCTCGCGGACGAAAGACCATTTGAGGTCGATGAGGGCTTGGACGCGATCAGCATCGAGTGGCATCGAGTGATCACGGAAGAGTGTAGCGAAGCATTCGCGGTCGTCAAAGCCGACGTATCGAGCGAGGTAGGTTTGGTGGGTGAAGGAGATACCCAGATTTTGGGTGGCGGCGCGAAGCGCGGCCTCGTGAAGAGGCTCGGTGTCGGCGATGACGCCATCGAAATCGAAGAGGATGCCGCGGGCGGGGTGAGGCATCGGCGAGGGTACGCGACCGATACACTGGCCACCATGGCGATGGCACTCTTCTTTGATGACGGGCTGGACACGTTGGCACCACTGACGGATTTGCGTGCTGCATTTGACGTGCGCACGGGGGCGTTAACGACGCTGGAGCGGTGGCACGAGGTGATATCGCCTGAGCGGATTGGGATGACTGTGCCGCCGACGATTGCGGATATCACGCGGGAGAGGCATGCTGGGGCGTTGGTGAATGCGCAGGAGGCGCTGCCGAGCGAGCCATTTTTTTTGATTAATGCGCGGTGTGTGATTCCACCAGCGGAAGTAATGGATTTGCAGTCTGGGGAAGTGATCGAGGATGGGAATGGGGAGCCGATGGTGGCGCGGGTGGATGGCGAGCGGGCGCTTGCGTTGTTGTCGGGGCGAGATGTGTCGCTGGTGGTGCGAGCGAGTAAGGAAGCGGTGCGAACGCTGACGAAGCCTTGGTCGGTGCGGACGCATCGCGACGCGGCGCTGGCGTATGACCTTGTGCTTTTGGCGAAGCGGATTGAGTTGGTGGGGCATCTTGCTGGTGTGACGGTAATTGGAACACATCGGCTGAGTGTTGGGCGCGGGGCGAAGGTGATGCCATGCGTCGTGATCGATGTGAGTGGCGGGCCGATTGTGATCGATGAAAACGCGGTGGTGAGGCCTGGGGCGATTTTAATTGGGCCTTGCTATGTCGGGCCCAATTCGACGGTGCTGGAGCGGGCGACGATTCGGCCTTGGACGGCGATTGGGCCTTGGTGCAAGGTTAATGGCGAAGTTGGTGGCACGATCTTTCAGGGATATACCAATAAAGCGCACGATGGGTATCTCGGCGATTCGTACGTCGGCGAGTGGGTCAACCTAGGTGCTGGGACGACGAACTCCAACTTGCTTAATACCTATGGCGAGATTGTTGCGGTGGCGCGGCCTGGCGGTTCGTACGAACGCACGGGTGAGACGTTTCTCGGCGCGACCATTGGCGACCACTGCAAGATGGCGATTTGCACGCGGATGATGACCGGGTGTGTGTTGCACACGGGGAGCATGTTTGCAACGACGGCGACGGTTGCTGGGTGTGTGGGTAGGTTTACGTGGGCGACAGATGCGGGGTCGCGGGTGTATCGATTGGATAAGTTTATTGAAGTGATGCGGGCGGCAATGGCGAGGCGGAATATCGAGCCGAGCAAGGCGTATGTGACGCGGGTGGCGGAGTTGCATGGCCACGGGGCGAAGTTGTGAGAAGCGAAATGAAAGGGTGGAACGAAGAATGCCGACGCTCTACCTGATTGATGGATTGGGGCAGTTTTTCCGAGCGTATCACGCGATTCGCACGCCGATGTCGAGCCCCGTAACCAAGGAACCGACGAACCTGACGTTTGGGTTTGTGGGGATGATGTTGAAGTTGTTAAAGGCTGAGGGCGCGAACGTCAAGGCGGCGGGATTACCTGCGTATGTCGCGGTGGCGATGGATGTGTCGAGCGACACGGGAACGTTTCGTTCGCAGTTGTACCCGCAGTACAAGGCAAACCGAACACCGCCACCGGAGGACCTAAGGCCGCAGGTTGAACGATGCTTGAAGTTGCTTGATGCGATTGGCGTACCGGTGATTGGCTTGGCGGGGTTTGAGGCCGACGATGTGATGGCGACGTTGGTAACGCGGCTTCGGGCGCGGCGCCCTGATGTGTTGATTCGGCTGGTGTCGAAGGATAAGGATTTGAAGCAGTTGCTCGCGGATAAACCTCTTGGCGAAGGCGAGGCATCTGCGGTTACGCCAACGGTTGAATTGTTTGATATCCATACGGACACGGCTTTTTCGAGCGCAACGTTGATGGCGGAGACGGGCTTGAAGCCGGAACAGATCGTGGACATGCTCACGCTGATGGGCGACACGGTGGACAATGTGCCTGGCGTCGAAGGCGTCGGCGAGAAGACGGCGGCCTTGTTGCTGAAAGAGTTTGGCACGCTTGATGGCGTTATCGCGAATGCGAACACGATCAAAGGAAAGCGTGGCGAGAAGATACGCGAGGCGATACCAAGGCTGGCGTTGTCGAAGCAATTGGTTTCGCTCGTGCATGATGTGCCGGTTGAGTTTGATGTTGAGCGCGCGCGGGTTGATGGGCTTCGGCTTGATGCGCTGATCCCGATCTTGCGCGAGCTGGGCTTTAATCGATATCAAGACGAAGTGCGATCGCTCATCGTGGCACGCGGGGGCAGCGTAGGAGAATTGGACGCGATAGGAACACGCGAGAACGTGGCGACGCGCGATGCTGTGAACGTGGCGGCGCACGATGCGGCTACTTCTAGCGCGTTATTCGCGCAGAAGCGTGGAAAGGCTGGGGCTGGTGCTGGTGCTGGTGCTGGGGCTGGTACGGGGGCGGGGGCTGGAGAACGCAGCACGCGCACGAAAGCGAGCGACAGAGATTCGGCGCCGGGGCTGTTTGATGCGCTGCCTTGGGGTGGAAGTATTGATGACGACGGGGTGCTTGTGGTCGCGAGACAAGCGGGCGAGAGGCAAGCGGGCGAAAGGCAAATGGATGGTTCAGCCGCGTTCTCGCCGACGTTTCGTACGGCACAATCTGGCGTGTACACGTGCGTGCGCGCGCGAGGACAGCTTGAAGCAGTTGCGGAAGAGATCAAAGCGTGGGCTGACGCGGGTGGCGTGATCGCCTTCGACACGGAGACGACGTCGTTGTCGTTTCTCGATGCGAAACTGTGTGGCATATCGCTGACAATCGAGCCTGGGCGCGCGTGGTACGTGCCGATGAGGTCCCCAACACCCGAAGAACATTTGGGCGAAGCGGAGGTGTTAGGAGTGCTGGGGCCGATCTTGGCCGACGCGAAGATCGCCAAGTGCGGGCACAACTTAAAGTATGACATGCTGGTATTGCGGCGCGCGGGCGTGATGGTGCGTGGGCTTTGGGCTGTTGGCGCGTGCGACACGATGGTCGCGAGCTATTTGATCGATGCGTCAAGGTCGAGCCATTCACTCGATGCGTTGTCGCTGGCGCTTTTGGGGCGGACCAATATTTCGATCTCGGAACTCATAGGCAGCGGCAAAGCGCAAAGGACGTTTGACACCGTGCCTGTAGAGTTTGCGACGCAATATGCGGCGGAAGACGCCGACGCGACGCTGCAGTTGTACCACGAGATGATGCCACAGATTCGCGCGATGGGGCTGTTGCCTCTGCTCCAAGGCGTTGAGATGCCTTTGGTGGAAGTGCTCGCGGAACTCGAGTGGAATGGCATTACTGTCGATGGTGCGGAGCTTGATCGCCAGCGGGCGCGCTTGCAGCAACGCATCGATGATATCGTCGCGAAGCTCACGGCATTCTGGCATGAGTCGCTCCAGCGAAGGGTTGATCCCGACAGCCCTAAGCAGCTTGCGTCGGCCCTCTTTGGTAAGCCAGATGATGATCCGCCGGGGCTTGGATTACCTGCGGTAAAGAAGACCAAGACGGGCTATTCGACGGACGCCGAGGTGCTGGAGCAACTCGCGCAGGATCCTGAAGTATCGGCGAAGTGTCTCGCGCCTGAGATGGTGCTGGAGTATCGGCAACTCAGTAAGCTGGTTTCGACGTATTTAGTTGCGTTAAAGGATTCGATCCATGCGAGCACGGGGCGGGTGCACACGTCGTTTCATCAGACGGTCGCCGCAACAGGAAGGCTCGCGAGCAGCGATCCGAACTTGCAGAACATCCCGATTCGCACGGACGTTGGGCGGGAGATCCGTCGTGCGTTTGTCGCGCCGGTTGGGCACACATTGATAACGGCGGACTATTCGCAGATTGAGTTACGGATCTTGGCGCATCTGTCGCGTGATCCGGCGTTGATCGATGCGTTTCACAAGGGGCAGGACATTCACACGGCGGTGGCCGCCCAGATGCACGGCATTGATGCGTCACTGGTCACGCGTGAACAGCGTGCGGGGGCGAAGATGGTGAACTTTGGGATTGTGTATGGGATCACGCCGTATGGCTTGGCGCGAAGGCTCAAGGTTGGAGATCGCGAGGCGGCGGCGATCATCGATGCGTACAAGCGAAAGTTTGCCGGGATCACGACGTTTTTGCAAGAGTGCGTTGAACAAGCACGCTCGAAGGGATTTGTCGAAACGATTCTAAAGCGGCGAAGGCCTATTCCTGATGTTGATAGCAAGCAGCCATCGCGGCGTGCGCTGGCAGAGCGATTGGCGATTAATTCGGTGGTGCAAGGGTCCGCCGCGGACTTGATCAAGCTTGCAATGGTGCATGTGCATCGGGACCTAGTGCGCGCGCGCGGCGAAAGCGCGGGAGTTTATAACTCTGGGCATGGCAACGCGGGTGTCAACGCTGCTAGCGAGTGGGAAGCCGGGGCATATATCGACGCGAGCCCCGACCAATTGATGTGCCTTGGTGGCACGCGGATGCTGCTCCAGATCCACGACGAACTCGTGCTCGAAAGCCCGATCCAAGACGCGGCAAAGGCAATTGCGCATATTACCTGGCGGATGCAAAGCGCGATGCAGTTGAGCGTGCCTTTGGTTGCGGATTCGCATATTGGGGCGACGTGGTTTGACGGGAAGTAAGAAACAGGCGGGGAGGATAGGCAGTTTGCCCTCGGAAATGCAGTCTGTAACGACTTGCGCGGCTGGACTACGCATTCCTTGAATCCATCGCCAACCGCAATCGATATCATCAGCAGCGTGTTTGTCTTCATCATCTATGCCCTGGTAATTTGGTACTTCTGCGGCAAGCATCGGCGGCGGTGGCGCGGCTTGATGTACGCGATGCTCGCGGCGGCGGGTATTGCATTGGTATACGCGTTGCATTGGAAGCTCGCGGGATTTTTCGGCAAGCAGATGTACTTCGGTGTGATGTCGCACATTCTCGTGCCGTATGGCGCGTTTGTTTCGCTGATGGGTTTGCTGATTGTTTCGTTCCCGCGCAAGCGAACTCCCGACCTGTGCCAAGCCTGCGGGTATGACCTTGCGGGGCATGAAATCGTAGAGCCATTGTGTCCGGAGTGTGGCACGTTACATGTAGTCGCGGACGGGGCTAAGACTCGCCGTGCGGGTGATGGTGGCGGAGTACGACTGGCGAACGTAGCGCTCGATGGCTCGGTCGATCTTGCGACGACGGGTCAGGAAGCTGAATCAGCTCCCAAGCCACGTCCGGCATTTGTGGTGCCCGCGGCTCGGGTTCGCCACATGCCCAAGCGGTGATGGTTAGTCGTTAATTGCTGCACGCATGGATCCATGAATACAACCTTGGAACGCTGGCTTGCCGGACTAAACTCGTTTGTGTCAAGTACGCCTGCACAGAACGAAACCTGGACGACGCGCAAGCTTCTTGCGTGGATGCAGCAGGCGTTTTTCAAGGCGGACCTTGATTCGCCAAGGCTGCTCGCGGAACAAATGCTCGCGCACTCATTTGGCTGTGAACGCCTGAAGCTGTACACGGAACCAGACCGTCCCGCGACACAACTCGAACGCCAGAACTTGCGCGACATGGTGGCGCGCGCTCTCAAGCATGAACCGATCCAATATCTCGTTGGCGAAGCATGGTTCTTTGGTATGCCTTTTCATGTTGATCGTCGCGTGCTGATTCCCAGGCCTTGCACGCAAACGATTGTTGAACATGTTCTGCAGCACGCGCGGGCAACGCATGGCACATCCAACCAGCGAGGCACAGGGATCACGATTGCTGACGTGTGCACGGGTTCGGGCGCGATCGCCATCGCGCTGCTGAAGCGATTGCCCGAGGCGCGTGGCGTAGCGAGTGATATCTCGCGCGACGCACTGGATGTAGCGGAGAAGAACGCAAGGCGGCATGAGGTCGTCGATCGGCTAGATGTGCTCGAAGGCAACTTGCTCGCGCCGCTCTTCGCGCATTCGACGGCTGGCAAGCACGGCTCGCTTGACTACTTCGTGAGTAATCCGCCTTACATACCCGATCATGAGTGGGACACGGTTGAGCCAAACGTGAAGGAACACGAGCCGCATTTAGCGCTTAGAGGCGGCAAGGACGGGCTTGATCTGGTTCGGCCACTCTTTGCAGACGCGCCGACTCTGCTCAAGCCGGGCGGATTGATCTTGATCGAAGTGCCTGCGGCACACGCG
>JBBRGG010000114.1:0-11385 GCA_038240875.1 Phycisphaerales bacterium
CCACGCCTGATCCGCTCTTGGCTGGGGCGCAATATCCGCAAGAATCGACCATGTCTGCGGATTCAGATGGATCTTCCCAGCTTCATTCTCGCTGCTGCCGATCCATTCCCCATCGTCCTTGCTCGCACACCGATACCACGAGCCATCCCACGCGTGCGCGTTAATCGCATTGATAAGCGCAAGCCTTCGAGTCTTGTATTCCGCTGCCCGCCCACCATCGCCAACCACTTCAAGCACATGCGCCATCTCGCGCAAAACCTCGGCGAGGAACATCGCCAGCCAGATCGATTCGCCTCGTTCTTCCACACCCACCGCGCTCAAGCCATCGTTCCAATCGCACGAGCCGATAAAGGGCAGCCCGCGAGCGCTCATCCGCGAATTCGCCCGCTCAATGGCGCGAATGCAATGATCAAGCAACGTCCCCATCGCGCCAATGCTGCCCTTGGCCGCGGGCGCCTTATAGCCGCCAGGCATGTATCGAATGTTCTTGGCAAGGCTCGCAAAGTCACCAGTTTCCCGCAGATATGCGCACGTGACAAACGCAAGCCAAAGATAATCGTCGGAGCACGCCGTGTGATTGCCGAAGTCGGCGAGCGTGTGCCACCAGTGGTTGACGCTGCCATCTTCAAATTGTCGCCCCGCCGCAACAAGAATGTGCGACAAGCACTTCGCCGGGTCCAAAGGCAGCCACGTTTGGCAATCCTGCAACTGATCGCGAAAGCCAAACGCGCCCGATTGTTGGTAATACCCCGTCCGTCCCCACATCCTGCCACTGATTGCTTGATAAGGCAGCCACGTGCCCACCATCGTGTCAAAGTCCGCACGCCCGGTCTTCAACTGCGTCGAACCAATCCGACCTTTCCACGCGCGAATGCTTGAAGCAATCGCCGCATGCGCCTTCTCATATCCCGCGTAGCGATCCACCAGCGCCAGCACGTTCTTCTCGTCCATCGCGATGGCAAGCACATACGACACATGCACCGTTTCGCCCGGCTTGATTACCAGATCACCACCTAGCGCA
The DNA here is from genome assembly GCA_038240875.1 of Phycisphaerales bacterium. Lineage (GTDB taxonomy): Bacteria > Planctomycetota > Phycisphaerae > Phycisphaerales > UBA1924 > JBBRGG01. The sequence continues at coordinate 1,022 of JBBRGG010000114.1, forward strand.
CCAACCTGATCCGCGAACCGCCCAAAGCCGCCTTCGAGCATCGTCGCGTTCTTCTTCATCGCCGCAGGCGCATGCAACTGGCCGTAACGACCAAGAAATTTCTCTTTGTCGCCGATGGCGATCTCGCGCGTAAATCGGTCGCACTTCACGGCGTGCGCCGCAACATAAGGCCAGCCCACATTCCAGTGGTCCTTCTCACCCTTAGGCGGGATATCCCACATCGTCTTGGTCGCGATAATCGCTCGCCGCGACGCGTCAAACCGCGTATCAAGAAACAACCGATGAAACTCGCGCTTGGTATCTGGAGCGACGCCGCACGACCACTCAAGATACGAAGCGACCCGAATTGTGCGCACATGCGAAGTCGTATTCGTCAGCGCAAGCGTCCACAATTCCGCGCCCTTGCCCGGCCCGCCAGGTGTGCAGATTCCATCATCGTCCTCGGCGACGCCAAGCGTCCAAACCGAATTAATGCCATGAACCTTGGTTTCAAATGTGGTCGATCCAGGCTGATGAATACAGGCGTACTCGTCATACACCGAATTGCATGGTGCTGGCGCGACCGACCAGATGTCGCCCGAGTCTAAGTCACTGAGGTAGAGGTGCTTACCAGATTGGTCCTTGACCATGTCCATATCCCAGCGTGTGATCACGCAATGCTGGGCATCGTCAAACCAGGAAAATCCGCCGCCGCGCTGGCTGACTACAAGACCAAAGCGTCCGTTGCATATCACATTCACCCAAGGCATCGGCGTGTTGGAATCGGTAATGCGATATGCACCCAAGGCGCCAAATGGCCCATCCTCGAAGTGTCCGTAGCGATTGGAAAGTCGCGACCGAGTCATCATGCCGCCAATCGCGCAAGGAATCGCGTCATGCGATCCGGTGATGTGTGAAGATCAACCACAAAACCAAACTCAAAACCTACCTAACCGCCGAATGTAAACGCTTTCATCTATATTTCATTGTGACCACTTGTGCCGTTCCCGTCAACCCCAAAGTGACCAATATGTTTAACTATTGTGGCAAAAAAAATGCCCGACGAGTTTGCTCGCCACATGTGCAAGCCAGATATTGGCATATATGCAGCAGATGTGCATAAGCCGTCGATGCCGTGTCAAAAAACATCGCCCGGGCGCAAACCCGGGCGACGCCGATGCGCGAATAAAGTAATCAACTACTGCACAACCAAAGTCCAACACAGCACTTACACGACTCAAACCAGAGCCACCGTAGAGTGCTGCCTTGGTCGTGTGCTTAGCGACGACGACGGCCGGTGATCAGGCCAGCCATGCCCAAGAGCGCAACCGCGCTGGGGGCAGGAACAATGCTGAAGTTGGAGTAGGCGATGTCAGAGAAGTCGTCGATGATCGGGATGCGCTGGTTCTGGGCCTTGAGCGCCATTTCGGTGCCAAAGTTGAAGCCGAAGAGGCCGTCGGGCTCGCCTGCTCCCCAGAGCTTGAGGCCTGAATCGTGAAGGCCGGTGACGGCGTCGGTGAAGCGGAGACGGTACGCGCCCAGGATCGGGTCGGCGGTGCCGGGAGCGAAGTATTCCCAGAGGACGCTGGCGGTGGTGCCAGCGGTATAAACGTTTCCAAAGCCAGTGAAGGGCATAACGCCGCCGAAGATGGCGACTTCGCCATCGGAAGCGATGAGCATCTGACCTTCGTCGGTGAAGCCGAGGCTCGGGCGGGGGTTGAGAACTTGAATGCCAGCTTCGCGGCGGACGCCTGGGGCAGCGACAGTGATGTTGACGTTGAAGGCCATGGTCCAGGATTGGTTCAGATTGCCTTGATGGCGTGATGCGCCGCCGTCGCTGGAGAGCCAAGCGAGGTGCTTGTTGGCGAAGCTGCCGTTGCCAGCGGAGAACGCAGCGAATTCGTCACGCCACTGGACGCCACCTGCGATCGGCAGGGTGCCGTCGTCGGTGGGGAGAGGAGCTAGGTTGGTCGCTGCACCAGCCGCGCCCCAGTTGAGGGTGCTGTTGTTGAAATCGTTGAAGTTACGATTATCAACCTGGAACGCGTTGATGTTGTTGACATTGGTGCTTGCCAACGCCGTACCCGCGAGGGTTGCCAAAGCCAAAATTGCAAAGCCAGTCTTCATCTTGTCTCTCCTAAAGGCTCGGCCGCGGAAACGGCTGAGCAGTCTCTTACCTCGTGGTCCGGCGCGGGGACACCCCCGTGGTGCGGGCCATGTAATCGTTTACATCATCTCAAATTTCAAGGATTTGTCAACAGTAGAGAGGTCTCAAATCGAAATGGAATCTTCTTAAAGGGAAAAATCCTATGTACAAGGTCCTGAAAAGTGGCTTCAAGAGTCCTATAACTACTTTTGTTAGTATGATGTACGCTTATCTAAACCATTTTATGGTGATGTCTGCGTGTTCACAATAGATTTGGGTGTTGCGTATACAGGCTATGTTGTGCTGAGAGTGCATAGCTGGAGTGCCGAGACTGCCAAATATCTGCGGCGGGAAGTTGCAAAGCCTTGTCTTTACAGATCGCGATCTTGTGCACGAACCTAAATTATCAGACTCGCTCATCGAGTATTCCGGAATCTGATAGCAAGCTGGTATCGCAGACTTCCCGCGACGATTTTAATTGACGCGACCGCCTAGCTTATTTCATGATGTGGTTTGTGTGCCGCCAGCGTACTTGTGAAAACTGTCGCGGCGGTAGCATTGCTGTATCGAAGACATTTGAAGTTTATATATAAGGATACATCTCTTGGAATGAGATGTAGAGTTGTAGAAAGAGTAGACATAGAAGAGACGCTTGTGCCACAAGAAGAATGAAGTCGTTTATTTTAAGCCAGTGGTTGACGTTCAAACACATAATACAAACAAATATTGCTTGAAACATGGACAAAAATTTGTTTAAATATGAAGCTAAATACTCCTCTTGAAGAGAGGGGATATTGAAGGCAAAGGCGGAATCAGGATCGTAACGATCCTGATGGTACGAAAGGCTAAGAAACAATGAAAAAACCTATCTCGAAGAGAGAGGGTATCCAGGGCAACTGAATTTTAAAAAAGGATTCTTATTATACGAATTCGCAATAAAAACTTAGGCATAGAGACATACATAACCAAGAAATAGAAAGAGCAAACATAGGCGGGACGCCTTCGCTACGAGTTGACGTAGAAATTCAGTGTGGCGAACTTCGCACAGTGAATGCACGAATGCCTTTCGACGCTACCTTGTTACTTAATTCCCCATGCCACATCCGCAACGTTCGGCAAAGGCACTACGGAACCTAACGTAGTGCCGGTGTTCGTCGTGCCACTCAATAGCCAGAGGGTGTTGCTGCCACTTATGGAATTGCGCCAGAGCACATCGAGAGTTCCGTCGCGATTAAAGTCGGCGAAGCTCGCCGTGTTCCAGGTTTCTAAGTTGGCTGCGGCAAAGGGCTCCAGGCGCGAGGTTGAAACCTGCGACACGCCTTGCATCTCGCGGAACTCAATTGTGCTCATCTGCTGGTTCAGGATTGAATCGAAGTAGGTGATCTGGGTCGCGCGTGTCGTGAGCCCATAGAACGGATTGGGCACGTCGCCAACTGGAATATCTTGTGGCGCATACTCGCGCGTCGCGCGAACAATCGAGCCATCTGTCGGCGTGCCATCGAGCAGCCACACCACTGTGTTGCCATCGCGTTGCCACACGATGTCGCTTGATTCATCGCCATCGACGTCGCCGATCCAATCAAAGGTTGCAGTGGTTGCGGGCAGATCAATCGAAACAGTGCGCACGAGCCCATCCATGACCCACAGCACGTTTTGGCCGCTTTCACTATTGCGCCAGAGCACATCAGGCTTGTTATCGCGGGTCAGGTCGGCGATTGCGGCTACGTCCCAGCGTGTATCGGCGATCGTGTTCTGTGGCACAAGCGTGCCGAATGCCGGGCCGTTCATCAACCACACGGCGTTCTGGCCGTTGGGCGCTTCGCCACGGTTGCGACGCCAGAAAAGATCGGTATTGCTGTCGCCATTGAAATCGCCCCCGGGTCCAGCTTTGAACGAGGATTGGCCACAGACACGCCAGAACGTATCGGCAACGGTTGGAAGAATAACTTGGGTGGTTCGCGTAACGCCATTCATAAGCCAGAGTTCGTTCGCGCCGGTGAGTGTGTTGCGCCAGAGGATGTCGGGCTTTGCGTCGGCGTTAAAGTCGGCAACGCTGGCAACGCGAAGGTTCACGTTGGTCTGCGTCGCTGACAGATCAGAGGAGCTTATGAATGAGGAGCCATTCATGAACCAGGTGGCGGTCGCGCCGGTTCGGCCATTGCGCCAGAGAAGATCGGGCTTTGTGTCTGCGTTGAAGTCTGCGACGGCTTCGATCTGCCAATAAAGGTCGGAGACTGCAGGCAACGCTGTGGCGGAAGTGGGGGTCGCGAAGCCTTGATTCATGATCCAAGCCACGTTCGCACCCGTTGCGCGATTTCGCCAGATGATGTCGAGGAGACCATCAGAGTTCATGTCGGCGGTCGCGCGAATCTCCCAATTATTGTCAGCCACACGAGGCAGATTCGCTGATCGAAGGAAGATCGAGCCATTCATGAACCAGATGGCGTTATCGCCAGTGACGCGGTTACGCCACAAGAGATCGATCGAACCATCAAGGTTGAAGTCGCCTTTGCTTGCTAATTGCCAGCGGGCGTTATTCAAGGTGGGCAATACGAAGGAACTAGTGATGAAAAAGCCATCACTGGGCGTTGTGTCGGTGCGCCACCCGAGAACCTGACCGGAATTGATGTTCTGCCAAACAATGTCGGTGGGTTGGATCGTGGGCTGCGTGATAACTTGCTGAGCAGCGTTGAGTAGAAACGCGCCATCTTCCGGCGGCATCATGAGTGTCGCGAGAACAGGCCCGATGTTCAGGTCGGCAACGGCGGGGTCGGAATAGATGGCGGCGTAGATGACAATCGCCGCGAGAAGCGTGCCACGGTTTTGAGCGTGAGAGCGGTCGGAGATGTGAAGATTTTGCCAATTGGCTCTTTCCCAGGCAGAGCCGACGGGGGCGACGATTGAAGTGCCCAAGCCATAGAGCATGTTTACGTCATTGGTCGAGAGTGCGTAGCCGCTGCGGATGTCGGCTTGCATCTGCGAGGGGCCGCCTGGGTACAGAGGGTTCACGCCAGCAAAGAGCGAATCGCTTGGCGCGCGAGACCAGGTTTCATAGCCGATGGCTTTGACATTTGGGCTGTGGGTGCGGACTGCTTCGAATAGCGACTTAAATCCGTTTCGGTGCGCAGTCACATTTCCAAGAGCGCTGGTGGCGTACGTGGATTGTTCCTGCATGATGACGCGGTCCCAGGTTTGGCCTTGCGGGAGCGTGTTGGAAATGACGGCGGTGTTGTTGAATGCGTGCTCGTTGAGGCGTGCACCGCCAAAGGAAGCATCTTTGACAAACGGAGCGGGCTTACCTTCGGCGATAGCAAGATCGCGCACGAGATCGGGAACGCTGCGAGTGCTGCCAAAGCCGGTGGTGTAACTGTTGCCATAGAAGAGGAGGTTGAGTGATTGAGCGTGTGTGGCGTGGCTAGCCAGAGTGAGTGTGACGACGATGGCGATGAAGAGAGAGGGATAAAGTGAGCTAGACTTATCAGATAAGCCAAAGTGGTAGTAACGCATCGCGATCTCCAGAGGTGTGCAAAGGGCGCACGCGCCGGTGCAAGCCTTATTCAAGCCTAGCAGTTGGGTCTGCATATCTACTGCGTGGTTTGGTGCTCGCTTAATGTGTAAAGCGTGTATTGGTAGATACCGACCCAATACCACTTGACGCCGCACGGCTGATACTCGCGTGATGAATGCAGAATTTGGTTCGCACGCGTCGATGGCTATCTCAACACAATTATATATCAGCGTGTGCGTGAACACAAGGTGTAACGCAGGTTGTTACAATCAACCCGAAGCGTTACTTGGTAGCGTCTTTGTTGATCAGGCTTTCGGTTGGACTTTGGTTGAGCTTCAGCCGTTCCAAGCCAGATTTCACGTACGGGTGAGCCATAAAAAGGTCTTGAACAAGGCCCGTGCGAGCGTTCTCGATCATAAGGATTAAAGGGCCAGCGTCGATTGCGACAACATCCGGAGCGACCCAAGGAGCTTTGGTGCCATCTTTGGTTGTGGCGTCGAGGTTGAAGGAGTCTTGGAATCCATAGCCGCCCTTGGCGGGGTCGTTCCAGAGGGCGGGGAGCTTGCCACTGGATGCTAGTTCGCGATAGTGGCGCAGGGCGGCGACCGCGGCTTTGGGTTCAAACAAGATCGCGCAGCCAGCTCCATAGGGAGCGACTGTGCCGTCGCCAAAGTTGTCGTCGGCGTGGAAGGTCGAGTAATCAAACTCGGCTGTTGTGCCGCGCATCGTCACGGGAGTTGGAAATAGCCCAGGAACTGAGTAGCCACTCGCGGCGTCCGAAGCGGTAACGCCCCAGGCGTTCTCGCCAAAGGTTGGCAGGTTGAGTGGGTTCGCACGACACCTGTCGATCTGCATCTGTGTCAGGCGGCGGCTGTTTTCCCACCAATCGACGCTCGCGCGATGGATCATGCCAAAGTCTTTGGGGTTGTCTGGGCCGAGCTTGGCGTAGTTGAGCCAAACGTGGCTGAACTGGTTGACAAAGAGCGCGCCGCCAAAGGGAAAGTAAACCATTGGCTTGCTTACTTCATTGGTTTTTGGATCGATGTTGACGCCTAGAGCTCGGCGAAGTTTGTAATAGAGAGCAGGGTCGAGCCGGTGTGACTCGGTTGGTGCGCACACGCCTAGGAACGTGACGAGGCGATGCTCGCAGCCTGAGTCAATCCAGAAGTAGGGCAAGAGTTCGCCTTGAGAGGCGTAATTGATGGAGCCGTTGGCGTTCGTGGAGGGCTTCCAACCAAGGGAGATAAAGCCGCGTTCGTGTGGACTATTGGCCCAATCGCCAGAGAGGAAGGCACGCCAGTTGGCCTCGGCGAAGATGCGGTCGGCTTGGTCGGCGACTTTGCTTGCGGCTTCAGCCGAGGATTTGTCGTTGGTGAAATCAGGTGTGCGAAGGTACGAAGAAATGGTGAGCAGGCCAGCGTGAAGCAAGGCCGAATCGATAGTGCTGACGACGTGTTCGAGGCCGCTGGTATGCGGGCCGCCGGTAGCGCCATCGAGGTAGTGTTGGAAGAGGCCGGCGTGGCGGATGCTGGGGTCGCGTTCGAGTACATCGAGGATGAGCTTGGTGCGTTCGAGGGCTTGTTCTTTGGTGATCCAGCCACGGGCGACGCCGACGGGGAATGCGGAGAGTTGGAAGCCGACGCCAGCGACGCTGACGGTGGTGATGCTGGAGCGATCAGGGACCATGCCTGTGGCTGGATTGCCCGCGTTCCAGAGGAAGTTGAAGGAGCCGTGTTGAACTTGAGTAAGAAAATCTGCGTCCTGGTCCGAGAAGGTAAAGGGAGGCCTAGCAACGGTTTGCGGAGCAGAGATGATGACGTCGGCGGACGCGAGCGTGATTGTAGTAGGAGTAGCTTTGTTTGGAACGGGCAGAGCCGCGGGCGACTGCGCACACGCCGACGCGGTAAGAACGCTGGAAATCGCGGCAAAGCCCAGAGTTGTGCGGGTTTGAACAAATTTGGCAAGAGCGTGCATGTATTCCACTTTCATGAAAACGACAAGACCAAAGGGCATCAGAACAAGCACTTATACAGGTGGACAGAAGGAAACATGAAACTGAAACAGGGGGAAGAGGGAAGAAATCCAAAATGGAAACGCTTACATCATACCATATACGAGGTCCGAAGCCATGATTTGGCCGCGTTCGGCTAAATGTTTGGTACAGTAGACGATCGTGAAGAACACCAGAGAGAACGACGACACAGCGGGGCTTAGGCCTATTAAGGGCGGCGAGGGTTCTACACAGGCTCTTGGCGTGCAAGCACAAAGCGGCGAATCAACCGCTGCACACTGTCAGGCAGGGAGCAATCGATCTATATCACAGATTCATTCTTCCTCGTCAAATCGTATTTCGGACGGGAAGCCTGAAGCAAGAACAGATTCGCGTCGTCGCGGGTCGATTTCAATCCTGGACGTGGCTCAGGCGGCGGATGTTTCGATCGCGACGGTCAGCCGTGTATTGAATACGCCCGCGGTGGTTTCGGGTGATACTTCACGGCGCGTTTTGGATGCGGTGCAGCGGCTTGGGTATGTGCCCAATCCGTTTGCCAAAGGGCTGATCACGCGAAGCAGCCGGGTGCTTGGGCTTGCGCTTCCGGATTTACATGGCGAGTTTTACTCGGGGCTTTTGCGTGGCGCAGATGAAGCAGCGCGACGCGAAGGGTATCACTTATTGGTGAGCAGTGAAGCAAGGGCCAATGGCGGGCGTGGCGCGCGCGAACTTGGCGCTGGGCTTGTTGATGGGCTCGCGCTGATGGTGACCGAGCCGGATCAGGCACTTGTGCGTGAGGCGCGACAGACGCGGCTTCCTTTAGTTGTGCTGGACACGCAGGTGGATGAGCCGGGCGTTGACAGCGTTATTGTTGATAATGCGGTTGGTGCTGAAGAAGCTACGCGGCACTTGGTCGCGGGAACTCCGGCAGACTTGCTGTACTTTGTGGGTGGTGCGCCAAGCAACTTTGACACGGCAAGGCGTGCCGAGGCGTTTGCAAATGTGCTGCTGACGCATGGGCATGTGGCGCGTGGCGACCAGATGGCATTTGGGGATTACACGCCCGAGTGGGGCGCGACATGGATGCGAAGCGTTGTAGCGCGAAACGGACAACGCTCGGAAATCGGTGCTGGCTCGATTCGGCTTGGCGTGCTGGCGGCGAACGATGAAATCGCGCTGGGCGTGCTTCAGGCGGCGATTGATCTTGGGTTGCGCGTGCCTGAGGATGTGCGCGTGGTTGGGTTCGATGACACGCGGCTTGCGTGCTTGCTGAGGCCCAGGCTTTCGAGCGTACGTGTGCCGTTGCTTGATATTGGTGCGGCGGCGATTCGTGCGCTGATGGCACGGATCGAAGAGCCTGAACTTGAGCCACGAGTGATCACGATGAAGACGGAACTGGTGATCCGCGAGAGCAGCAGGTTTCAGCAGTAATTTGGCCAGCAGTGAATGGTTTTAAAGTGAGTGGGCATGATAATTTGGACGAGCTGTCAACATACCTACGTTCGTTCAAGAAACACCTTTGGCAAAGATTCATGGCTTACTAGTCTTTTTGAGTGTTTGACTTCGCTATCAATAGAAATTAGGCGAACGCCAAGTCCGATAATGTCAAATTAGGCTATTTGGGAATAAGGTTCCCTGAGAATTCTTGCTTGAAAGAAGCATGGCGGACTCGAAGCCTGAAATTGGGCTTGCTTTTTCTTTCTGCTTACGCGACAATGTAAACGCTTACACGCCGATTGAAGGTCAACTCAATGAAGTGCCAACGAGTTCCAGTGTATCTGAATGTGATTTAGAGGCCCTTTGTTCATGATTGTTCATGACTCGGGTCAGTTGATCGAAGCGTGTGTGTACGCCGTGATGGTGCGTTGAACCTTCGCGTGTGCCAGAACAGTAGTGAGTGGCATTGTCGCCGATACAGGATCGTGGGCAATAGCCATAGAAACCGAGTTAAGGAAGGATGAACGAGATGGGACACAACGGACAACGCATCGTGACGGCTACAACAGTGATTGGTGTGGGCGCGATTCTGGCTCTTGCTGGTTTGGTGCAAGCGCAGACCACGTGTGTCGCGCCGACCAACTGTTTAACTAATCCGGGCTTTGAAACCGTGAATCCCTTTAACGCGAGCGAGCCTCTAGGTTGGCACAATTTGTCCAACGTGACTGAAGTTCGCCGTCGGACGCTGACGGATGGTCTGTTGCCTCCTGCGGTTGTGCGTACGGGTGTGGCTTCGATCATGGTCGCGACGCCTGGCAACAGTGATTTCCGTGGCATGACAACGGACACCGTCAACTTCTTCCAGGCGGGCTTCCCCTTCTTCGACGTCGCGTACAACTACGCCGACGCGAAAGACGTGGTCTTCTCCGGATATTACTTCATCCCGACGAACAGCCCGGTTGTTGGTGACTTTGGTGGCGTGAAGATGGACGTGAAAGGCTTGAATCAGGATTACGCCACGCTTGATCCGTGGGGTGGTCAGGGGCCGACGTTCCAAGGCGATACCGGCGGTCTGTGGGTTTTGTACGAGAAGACGTGGACGGCTGCGGACATCATCACCCAAGTGCAGAACAACAGCGATCTTGGCATTATTCCGTTCCCGCCGACGCCGCCAAACCGCGTGAAGTTTACGATCGGTCGATTTGCGTTTGACGCGCTAGCGAGTAGTGGCGTGATCTTCTGGGATGACGTGAAGTTGGAGCTGGTTGATGCGGTGCCAGCGTGCCCGGCGTGTCCTGCGGATT
>JBBRGG010000115.1:0-11364 GCA_038240875.1 Phycisphaerales bacterium
GAAGCTGGTTGTTGAGCGAGTCTTTGCCTGAAACAAAGGGCGTGCGATACGCCTTGGCACCGTCATAGCACGCCTCGCACGCGCGAACCAGCGCGCCCATGTTCTGCGTCCGGTCGCAGCTTGGCCAACTAAAGTTGTCGAGGATTGCGATTCGGCGCGGGTTTGCCCCAACGCACACTAGATTGCGCACGCATTCGTCGATCGCACACAAAGCCATCTGGTACGGATCGCCGCCGAGTGAAACCTCGCCAGTCCATGGCGTCAGCCCGCACCCTAATGCAATCGCTGGCCTTTGGTTCAATGGCAAGCCTTCCTTCGGTATCGGCTCGATCACCGTCGCGTCGCCCGGGCCACGACCACCAGGCCCAACCAATGGCTTGGTCACCGTCGCGCCACGCACTTCATGGTCATACTGCCGAATGATCCAATGCTTGCTGGCGATGTTGCCATGCGACAGCAAAGCACGCAACGAACCAGTTACCCCCGGCGCTTTGTTCAGGCTCGCGAGAAGCGCGGGTGAGCGGCTTGCCATCGAATCACCCGACGATATTCCAGTCGCATTCAGCGAACCATCCCACGTCGCTTCTCGCGTCGGGTTTGGAATTCCCTCATGCAGCAAGTCCATCGCTATTCGGCCTACCTCTTCTCCTTGATACCGAAGCACAAGCTCCTTCCCCGCCGAGCCAAACGTACCAAGGTCCGCAAGCTCAACCCCCTCTTCATCACAAATCGCCCGCAATGCGGCTACGTTACCTTCGGGCACCGAAAGCACCATCCGCTCCTGCGCTTCGCTGATCCAAATTTCCGTATATGAAAGCCCGGCGTACTTCACCGGCGCCCGCTCAAGATCCACCACCGCGCCAAGGTCCTTGCCCATCTCTCCCACCGCAGAAGAAAACCCACCCGCGCCGCAGTCGGTCATCGCCGTGTACAACGTCCCGCCCGCAGCGTCTCGCGCACGAACGATCGCTTCGAGCACGCGCTTCTCTTCGATGGCGTTCCCGATCTGTACCGCATGAGCAAACTCGGTTGACGCGCTGGATTCAAGTTCCGCGCTGCTGAAGGTCGCGCCGTGGATGCCATCGCGACCCGTGCGCCCGCCCAGGCAAATGATCCGGTCGCCAGCCTTGGGCGTTGCGCTGATCTTGTCGCGCGAGATGATACCTACACAGCCACAGAAAACAAGCGGATTGCCGACATAGCGATCATCAAAGAAGACCGCGCCATTGACCGTGGGAATGCCCATGCGGTTGCCATAGTCGCGCACGCCCGCCACAACATCTGTCAAAATACGTCGCGCGTGCAGCACGCCCGGCGGTAAGTTCTTCGCGTCGTTCGCTGTGCTGGTCACACCGGTCGCGCTGATCGCGTGGCTGGCGTGACTAGCTTGGCCAGCTTCTTTCCACGCGGTAGGGTCCGCCACGCAAAATACGTTCGTGCTCGCGAAGGGCCTTGCGCCAAGGCCTGTCCCGATGATGTCCCGGATGCACCCGCCCACACCCGTCGACGCGCCGCCATAGGGCTCGATAGCACTCGGACGGTTGTGCGTTTCAACCTTAATGCAGATGCCGATAGCGTCGTCAAACGCGACCACACCGCTATTGTCCTTGAAGACTGACAATGCCCAATCGCACCCATCTTCGATCAACTCAAATGTCGCCGCGGCGATTGTTGACTTGAGCAAATTCGTAATCGTCACCGACCCATCCGCATGCACAACATGCCCAGGACGATTCGAGAAATTGATCGTGCCCGCGTCGTCGCCAACGTTGTCGTTGGCTAATTGGCGTGCTGCTGCTTGGCTCATTTCCTCTTCAGCTTCGTCATTCAAAGGCACCGATTTGCCCTTTGAAGTAAACGCAAAGCTTGTTTCCATCCAAGGGCGCTTCTTTACCGGTACAGCCGCAGGATTCGCCGCGCTCGCGCCTGCTCCCGTTCCGCCATCCGCTCTCATTCCGCCATCCACTGACTTCTTTGGCGTTTCGCGGTACTTAACCGTGGCTTTGAGAGTCTTGTGCACGCAATGTTCGGACCAGGTTTGCGCGATGGTTTCGAGTTCGATATCCGTTGGATCTCGACCGACTCCATCGTAATGCGTCTGCACCGCCCGCATCTCATCGAGTGATAAGAACAAGTGAGCCGAGCGCGACAGCGCCGCGAGTTGATCCGAGTTCAAGCCACGAATCACAATCGACCGCTTCTTAAGCACATACGCCGAACCTTTGGGAAGAGTCGTTGGCGTGTGCGTGCCCACGTGAATCTCGTGGACTACGGGGTTGGCAACGGTGCGTGCGACAAGTTGCCTGGCATCTTGGTCGCTGATCAAACCCTTGACGCCCGCGATGTCGTAGCGCGTGCCGGTCAGCACCTCGACATCCGCTTCCTTTCCAGTAATTTCCTTTCCAGAGGCTGACTTTGCTAGCAAAACTCTAATGGCGTCCCGCACCGACTGTGCCACCGGGTCCATCACGCCTGGTAACGGATGCACTTCGATAATGCGTGCGCCGTCTTTCGCTGCCTCAGTGCCAAATCGAAAGGTTTCTGTCACCGGGTCCGCGAGCAGATTCGTCGCGATCTGCATCATCGCGGCGTCGTCCAAGTCTCCTTCTATCAAATAAACCTTCGCCGTCGCGACCTTGACCGCTTCCTCGCCAGCGAAGCCTAGCTCGCGCGACACTTTCGACGCAAGCGCAATTGCCCTAGGGTCGTCACGCCTTGGCCAAACTTCGATCCTGTGCACGCGGCGCGTAGCTTCTGCCCCAGCCGAGGGTGATAGCGATGGGTCCAAGTCCATGCCGCCTTGCCGCGGCCCGATGGTGTGGGTGGTGCTCACGCGCGATTCTACGGGTTCAAATCCAGTCGTGCCCAAGCCACTCCCAAATACTCTGCCACCAATTCTGCCCTTCGCATCAATCTTCACATACCCAAGGCGTTGCTTCTCAACTCCACGCGCGATTTGCTCGCACAATCGGCCTTTCTCGGGTACAGTGACACCATGTCCGAACGCTCTCTCCAGACTGAAGCTGCAAGCGCCGATCACGCCCCAGGTGGCTGGTGGCAAGACGATGGCAACACCCCTCGCCAAGATGGCCCACTTCTACTCGAAGTTGCCTGGGAAGTTTGCAACCAGATCGGCGGGATCTATCAGGTCATCCGCTCCAAAGTTCCACTCATGACCCAACGCTGGGGCGACCGCTACGTACTCATCGGGCCTTATGAACCTTCCAAAGCGGGTCTTGAGTTCGAAGAAATCACCGCCAATGGCTGGATCGGCCGAGCCGTCCGCGCTCTCCGCGAATCTCATGCCATCACCGTTCGTTGTGGCCGCTGGCTCGTGCCCGGTCGTCCGCGCGTCCTGCTTATCGAGCACCAACAAACCAAAGAAGCGCTCGCCGCCGCCAAGTATCAACTCTGGGCCGACCATGGCATCGAGACACCCTTTAACGACGCCCTCATCGATCCCGTCGTTTCATTCGCCTATGCGTGCACCGCGCTCATCGAAGCCCTCTGCGACCGTGTACCAACGCGACGCGTGATTGATTCTGTCCCGATCCTGGCTCACTTCCACGAGTGGATGGGTGGGCTGGCAATTCCCGAAATTCGCCGTCGTCGCCTTCCTGTCGCCACCGTCTTTACGACCCACGCCACGCTGTTGGGCCGCTACATCGCCAGCAGCAAAGAAGACTTTTACGACCAGCTTCCCTGGCTCGATCAAGAGCAGGAAGCCGCGAAGTATCACGTCAAGCCACAGCACACGATCGAACGTGCCTGCGCCCACGGCGCCCACGTCTTTACCACTGTTTCCGCCATCACAGGCGAAGAATGCCAATATCTTTTGGGGCGCCCCGTCGACGTCGTCACGCCCAATGGCCTGACTATCGGCCTTTACAACGCTGGCCATGATCAACAACGCCTTCATGGCGAGTACAAAGACATCATCCATCGCTTCACCATGGGGCACTTTTTCCCAAGTTACTCCTTCGACCTTGACCGCACGATCTACATGTTTACCAGTGGCCGTTTCGAGCCACGCAACAAGGGCTTTGATGTCTGCCTTGATGCGATGTCGCGCCTCAACTCCATGCTCAAAGCAGCAAACGTCGGCAAAACCGTCGTCTTCTTTGTCATCTCCAAACGCCCCACCCGCAGCATCAACCCGCTCGCCATGGAAAAACGTGGCGTCCTCAACGAACTTAACGAAGTCTGCCAGCGCATCACCGATGGCGTGCGCCAACGCTTGTTCACTCGCGCCGCCTCGGGCGGGCCTCTCAAGCTCGATGATTTGGTCGATGAATACTGGATGCTTCGCTACCGCCGAGCTCAATTTGCCATCAAGCAAAAGGGCCTGCCCATGGTCGTGACGCACATCTTGGAAGATGACAGCAACGACGCCGTGCTCAACCAGATGAGGCAACTAAGCCTCATCAATCGCGAAGAAGACGCCGTCAAAGTCGTCTATCACCCCGACTTCATCAACCCGCACAATCGCCTCTGGAGCATCGAGTACGACCAGTTCGTTCGTGGCTGCCATTTGGGTATTTTCCCAAGTTCCTACGAGCCTTGGGGGTACACGCCTTTGGAGTGTGCGGCGGTGGGCATTCCGTCGGTCAGCAGCGACCTTGCTGGCTTTGGACGCTACGTCGCCGAGCAGTATCCCGATCCAGACAAGCTCGGCTTACCCGTGCTTCGCCGCCGAGGCAGGAGCATGCAGGACGCATCAGCTGACCTTGCACGATACCTCTTTGACTTCTGCAAAGCCGAACGCCGCGACCGTATCGCGCTACGAAACGAAGTAGATCGTACAAGCTGGGATTTCGACTGGACCAAGCTCGGCAAGGCGTACCACACGGCTCACGATCTCGCCTTGGCACGAGCCACCGCAGACGCCTTGGGCACCATCGCGATGGTTGCGGCGTCGCAGCTTGCTCGCGAACCAAAGCCGCCACTCAAACCCGAAGCCAAACCCGAAGCCAAACCCGAAGCCAAACCCGAAGCCAAGCCCGAAACTAAGCCCGAAACTAAGCCAGAAACCAAAACCGAAATCAAACCTGGCACACCCTCGGAGGCAGGCCGGTGATGGCGCGATCTCCGAAAGCAAAGATAAATACGCCAAGCGACAAACTGTCGCTCCTTAAATTGGCCGACGTATCCGGGCAGCCAGCGCCTCACGCACCTGCGACAAAGCCCAGCAAGCTCGCCAAGCCGACAAAGCCAGCTGGTGGCGCAGCTGCGAGCGACCTTGCGCAACTCGCGATGCCCACAGTGTTGCTCTACACCGACGGCGCGTGCTCAGGCAATCCAGGCCCGGGTGGCTGGGCGTTTGTCCTGAAACACCCCGCCACCGGCAAGCAACGCGTCGAAAGTGGGGCAGAACTCCAAACCACCAACAACCGAATGGAACTTCAGGCGGTCATTTCCGGGCTCGCCTTGCTCAATAAGCCAACTCGCGTCGAACTCACCAGCGACTCGCAGTACGTCCTCAAGGGCCTACGCGAATGGCTCAAAGGGTGGAAAGCCAAAGGCTGGAAAACCGCGAGTAAACAGCCGGTCAAAAATCGGGACCTTTGGGAAGAGCTTGATCGCCTAAGCGCGATACACCAACTCCAGTTTCACTGGATCAAAGGCCACAGCGAGCATCCTGAAAACGAACAGTGCGACCGCCTCGCGGTCGAGGCGTATCGCGCACTCCAAAAGCAGAAATAATCGCGCCATGCTAATTGCGCCACGCTGATCGTGCCATTTAGCTTACGGCATACGCCACTCGGTATTCAGCTTGTTCAACTTTCTCACGAAACGACTATTTTTCTCGTGGCACACGTCTCGCCTGTGTCTACTTCTTCAACGTCATCATTCTGCGAGAGAGAGTACAAAGAGACAAATCTATGAAATCCGCAGGTGCGTGCTGCGTAGGTCTCCTCACGGCATCATAATCGTGTGCTGGCGCACGTCCAAAAACACAACGCCCCCAGCGTGAGCAAGGGGCGTTGAAATCTAGATAAACCTATCGAATCACTTGGATCGATTCACTAAGCAGCTAAATTAGTTGCGACGACGACGAATAGCGACCAAGCTACCGAGGCCCAACAGAGCGAGAGCGCTGGGGGCGGGAACGATGTCGCCCGAGATCTGCGAAGCGATGCCATCGGCGAAGCCGAAGTCGGCGGTGAAAAAGGTGCTGATGTCGAAGGAGAGAACGACGACCGCGCCAGCAAAGGGCGAGGTGGCGGGGAAGCTCGTGAAGTTGAAGTTGTCAGAGAAGGCCGGGATGTCCGTGCCATTGAAGATGCCATCGGATGCACCGTTGTCGGTGAATATTACGTTGGCGAGGTCACCGGTGAACGCAACGAAGGGGAAGCCCGTGTTGTTAATGTTCCATGCACCATTGAGGATGTTGCCGGTCATCGTGTCGCCGTCGGCGTCGGTAACCGTGAAGGAGCCAGCGCCGGTTCCTGTGGTGCCAGAGGTCTTGTTGACGCTGATGGTCACGCCAAAGCCTGCGGTGGGGTTAGCTCCGACAAAGCCTGGCTGGAACGAAGCGGTGCCTTCAGTCGCAACGTTGCGGGAAACGCGTCCTTCGCTCTGTAGGTCGAGGGTCGACACAGCCAGAGCAGAGAAGACGCCAGTCGTCGGCGACGAAGCCGTGTACGACGAGGCGAGATTCTGATACTGGAACTCCGCTATAACGTCGAGCGCAAGCGCCGACGATGCAGTTCCGCCAACAGCAGCCATGGCCAAAGCAATCACAGTGGTACGCGTCATCTCTTATCTCTCCTCCCAATATCCGTTGGCTCACGCCTCAGGGATGTATTGGTAAACCTTGTTTCTGCGACATCTCTCTAACGCCGCACCCTACTGTACCGCCTCTTAGAGATTGAGTCTACAACATTCTTGCAGGTTTGCCACTTCTCCGCTGAGCTTCTTTAAGTTTTGCCACGAATCGTACACACCTACCTACACACTTGATAGTATTTTGTTAATTATCCGTTAGATTATTCTTCGTAATTGTGCCCATGGTCCACTTATAGGTCGTCGCGAGCCGTCAACATGTCTGTCACTCCTTTGCCAAATCAGTCAGAACTCCAACAACCAAAGAACCTTTACCCAAACCACATCGAAATCGACCCCACTTCGCTTACTTCTCTTGATCGCTACAAAATTCTTGTCGGTGCGGTCGTGCCTCGGCCAATTGCCTGGGTTTCGACGCGCTCGCCAGCGGGAATCGACAATCTCGCGCCCTACTCGTTCTTCAATGCAGTAGGTTGCGATCCCATGCTCCTCCTGTTTTGCCCGGCAAACAAGCCCGATGGCTCCGAAAAAGACTCGCTTCGCAACGCCAAGCCCATCAACCAAGGCGGCAGCGGCGAGTTTGTCGTCAACATTGTTTCGCATGCTCTCGCCCAAGTAATGAATATCACTGCTGCGAGTTTACCCTACGAAACAAGCGAATTTGAGCACGCGCACATCGCCACCGCGCCCTGTGTCAAAGTTCGTTGCGCCCGAGTTGCCCTCGCGCCCGTGTCCTTTGAATGCATTACGCACGAGATTATTCGCACCAATGGCACCGCGCCCAACGCCGGAAACATCGTCATCGGCAAGGTCGTAAATGTGTGGCTCGCGCCTGGAATTGCGACTGAACAGTTGCACCTAGATCCAGCCACGCTCGATGCCATTGGCCGACTTGGTGGGAGCACTTACTGCACCAGCCGCGACCGTTTTGATATCACTCGCCCCGGCGCTGGTGGGGTATTAATCTAGATATCTGAGCGAACCGGCGATTCAAGTGAGCAACATAATCAACTAGAAAAAACACCGGGCTCACATGAGCTGGGTATCGTTTTTAAGTAAGCAAGATGATAGCTTCGTGAGATAAAGCGCGAATTACTTGGGAGCAGGAGCCGCAGGCGCGCTGCTGCCACCAGGGCCAACTGAGCCCCCACCTGAAGTCGCGCCACCGGCTGCCGCAGTCACGGGCACGTTGCGAACGTCATCAACGGTGCCCAGTGAAGTGTCGACGCCCAAGGTAACGTAACGTCTTTGGCTTGAGGGGTTTACTACACGCGTGCCCGAAGGCCAGTAGGAATAGCCAACAAGCCCACGGTGGATGTAATCTGGGGAGTTTACGATGAGGTTGTCGCGCCATAACCGCATGGTCCCGCCATCACCGCCGTTTTGTGTCCATTGTTCGGACTCTACGAGCTGCGTCAGGATGTCAACCAGTTCGTTGGCGCGTTCTTCAAGAGTTCGGCGTTCGATTTCAGTGTCGTTAGGCGTGAAGGGGCTTTGGCCTTGGCCGCCACCCTCGCCACCACCTTGCTGCAAAACGGTGTTCAGGTCAAAGATAGGTGCGTTGATGTAGTCAGGCAGTTCAAGAAGCAGGTCTCGAATCGAGTAGATCTCAACGCGTTTGATGCGGTTAAGGCGTTCCTTTGGGCCAATTTCGATTGCGCCTGAAGAAGACATCTGCCAAGTGCCGCCACCGATGCCTAGCTCGTCGGCAGGTAATTTTTCGAGCACCTTCTCGATCAGCGAGAGAGCCGTCACGCGATTTACGTTGATGTTGACGATAGATTCTTTGTTGAGGCCGCTGGTCGAGCGATCATCCTGCCAGGCAGGCTCGATGTTGGCACCAGTGACCTCGGTAATAAACCGCATCACGTCTTCTAAACGTTGTTCCTTAAACTCAACGGTGATGGGCTTCATCAGCTTGAGAAGCGTGTCACGCTGTGGAATGCCGCTGGTACGAACGACGAGTGTGGTTGCAGGGGTCGCTGGTTGCGCGGCCGCTGTCGCCGCGGGTTTGTCAGAAGTGGGGGTGGGCGAAGCAGTACTAGTACCTGTTTGAGCAGCGGCTAAACCTACACATGCAAGTAAAGCGTATAGGCCGCCTGCAATGCTGCTCGTCGATGAACAACCTAGGCGGGAAGTTTGACGTGCCAGCGTGTTGGAAGTTTGTGACATGTTTAGCGGCTCCTTTGCGTACATACGAAGTAAGTGTACTCTTTAGACGCCCCAGCTGGGCTTGGGTTCCATGCCGATAGTGCGTATCGGACGAGGCGGCTAATCGATGCCACAAATCTAGTCAAATCATGACATTTCTAGCTCAAATCTAGCCAAATCTAGCCGCTGAAAAATAAACAATAATCGACATTTGGCCAGCACCATCAATGCAAGGTTGTACGCAATGATCATGCCATCATGACAAGTGTACCGAAAGGCACACACCGCGGTTGCAGGCCCTCAATCAGCGAAGCCCCGCGAACCACAGTCCTATGGCTATGTGCTACCGTGAAATGCGACTCATGCTCGAACATATACCGTTGTGCCGTTGAAAGCGCCAATTTTACTGGCAAATCAATCAGCCAATTCTTTAGCAACCGTTCATGTAACCCTAGAATTTCAGAAAATAGTTGCCGAGCGGGAACCTCCTCATGCAAACCGATCCAACCCAAGGCGGCACTCCTCTCAACGAGGACAGATCAGCCCTGCCCGACATCACCCCCTCCACACAAGGGTGCCCATTCTTCGCTGGTCAAGCTGGATCAATGCCTTTGCAAGACTTTGGCAGTGCGGCTAGTGCTGCGCAGGCTTCACATGCCAGCGAGTCAGCGATAACTCAGTCCAGCACTTCGGCTCCGTTGGCACCGTCGGCCTCGTTGGACATAAGCGTGCCCGCGCGAATTCGCCTCGAGGCGTACGTCGTCAGCTCAACCGATGGCTGGACGCTCGAACCAGCCCCGGCACGCCGGGAGTGGATGGACCAAACTACCGAGAAATTCGCCTATCGATGCCTGCCTTTGGTCATGGCGAACCAGGCAGGATGGATCTTGACGTGCCCGCTGAACTTCTCCGCGGTCTGGAGCGGGCGCAGCGACCGACATGGCACGACGATCACGTTTCCTGAAGGCGAAGGTCGAAACAAAAACCAGATCCGTTCTCACTTCGGCCATGGCATCGTGACCTTCTCCCTCCCTTGGCTCTTTCGCACCGACAAAGGCTTTGGCTTGTGGGCACGTGGGCCAGCGAATTACGTCAAAGACAATCTCTCGCCCCTCGACGGCATCGTCGAAACCGATTGGGCACCCTACACATTCACGATGAACTGGAAGATCCACCGCCGCGATACCGAGGTTTTCTTTCGCAAGGGCGAGCCGATCTGCCAAATCCTGCCTTTTCATCTCAACATGCTCGAAGCCGTCGAGCCGGAGTTCAAAGAACTCCGCGACAACCCCGAGTTTGCGGCGGATTTCCAGGACTTTGTCAAACGCCGCGACGCAAACCTGAACAAGCTCGCGCAGACGCACCAGTCGTCCTTCCAAATGGATTACATGCGTGGCCATCGCCCCGATGGCTCCCCTGTCAGCGAACACCGCAAAGCCTTCAAGCTCAACCCGTTTAAGAAACGTGGGTGATGCACGCGGTTGATCGTGTACAACGATAATCTGCCGCTTCGTCTTCGATGCTGCAACCCTGAGGCAAGCACGCCAATATACATTGAGGTCGTTATACTGTGTGTACCATAGCTATGTGTACCAAGGCGTGTACGCCAAAGTATGTGTCCCGGGCGCGCGACATGGTTTGGAATCTTGTTGAGCCATCCTCGAGAGTTCACTAGATTTATTTGGAGGTTCTCATGCGGATCGATCGCGACTTGATGCGAGGTGCCGGGCCACTCGCCGTGCTGAAATTGCTCGAACGCAAAGCTATGTATGGCTACGAATTGGTCGAAGCCCTCGATCAACGAACCCAAGGCGTCCTCGACATGGGCCAGAGCACCCTTTACCCCATGCTGTACAACTTAGAAGCCAAAGGCCTCGTCGTCGCGTCATGGCAGACCGCCGACACCGGGCGCGAACGCAAGTACTACGCGCTCACGCCCAAAGGCAAACGCAAGCTCGCCGCCGACGCGGCACAATGGGCCAACCTCATCCAAGCCATGCGTGGTCTGGGGCTCGATGCGGCTCGCAAAGTTGGCCTTGTTGCTTCACAGGAAACTGAAATAGGAGCCTTGGCATGAACACGAACCACACCACGCCTACTTCGCTTGCCGACGAAAACCAATCGTCCAAGGACTTGAACGCGAGCCGATCCGCGGGCGATGTCATTACTTCATCGAATCTTCCATCGCCCATTACCGAGTGCATCGCGCACACCGTCCGCGCCACACGGCTTTGGCGGCGTGAACGCGCCGACGTGGCGCGCGAACTCGTCGCCCACTTCAAAGACGGCATCGAACGCGGCGAACCCGCGCACACGCTCGTTGCCTCCTTTGGCTCACCCAAAGCCGCGGGCAAACGCATCGGCGTTGCGGCTCGCGCCAAACGCAGTTGGTTCTGGCACGCACGCGTGCGTGTGTATCAAGGCGTC
>JBBRGG010000116.1:0-11239 GCA_038240875.1 Phycisphaerales bacterium
GAATCGCCCGCGGAATCAACGGCGTTTGATCCGATGGCGGACACGGCGTCGAACATTGGGTTTTGCCCTAAGGCGGACAAGTCGGCGTCGCAATCGCTCGCGCTGGCGATCAATGCGGGTGAGGGGCTGACGCTGATTCAAGCGGATCGGCAGTTTAAGTTGCGATTAAGTGGGAAGGGGTACGCCGACGCGCGGGCGCACTTGTTGCGATTGACTCCTGAGGCACCGCCTGCGAATGCTCCGATTATTTTGCCGGGGCAGGGGCATGTGATTTTGCCTGGTGCGCCGGCGGTTGGGTGCGCGATTAGTCCTGGGACGTTTACCGAGCCGTTGCAGCGGGCGGCGACGCTCGCGTGTGATTTCGTCACGATGCCGATGCGCTGGGTTGATCTTGAGCCGGTGGAGGGCGCGTATTCATTTGGGAATACAGATCGGTGGATCGAGTGGGCGGTTCGGCATGCGAAGGTGCCCGTGGTAGCGGGGCCGGTGATTGATTTCCGAGCGTCGAGCACGCCAGATTGGATGTACATCTGGGAGAACGATTACGAGACGCTGCGTGATCTGGTGATTGAGCATGTGTCGGCGGTGGTGACGCGGTATCGACGTACGGTGACGCGATGGACGGCGGCGAGCGGCTTGCACGTGAACACGAATTTCAAGATCAGCTTTGAGCAGGTGATGGATTTGTCGCGGCTGTGTGTGCTGTTGATTCGCAAGTTGCAGCCGACGGCGAAGGTTCAGCTTGAGATAACGCAGCCTTGGGGCGAGTATCACGCGATGAATCGGCGGTCGATTCCGCCTTTGATGTATGCGGAGGCTGTACTGCAGGCGGGGATACCGATTGATGCAATTGCGCTGCGGCTTCAGATGGGGCACGCCGAGCCTGGGCTTGCGGCGCGCGACATGATGGCGTTGTCGGCGTTATTGGATAAGTATGCGGCGTTGGAGAAACCGATTGTGATAACGGGGCTTGGCGCGCCCAGCGAGCCAATTGCGCCGCAGCCATATCGGCCTCGTGCGGGAGCGGCGGCGGAAGACGCGTATGAGCCTGGGTATTGGCGGTCGCCTTGGAGCCAGCAATCCCAGGCGGAATGGCTGCTGTATGCGGCGTCGATTTGCTTGTCGAAGCCGTATGTGCACAGTGTGTGCTGGCATGAGCTTGCGGACCAGATGGATCGCAGCGATGAGGTGCCAGTGGAGTTTCCGATGGGCGGGTTGTTGCAGCGTGATGGAACGCCCAAGGCAGCACTGACAAGACTGGCGCAGGTTCGGCAGGCGATTCGGGAAGGCAAGTCGCCTTTGGGATTAATTGCACGAGCAAAGTGAAGGAAGCCAAGGGGATGACGCATGGCAATGGAACGTCGAGAGAATGGCGGGATTGAAGGCGTCGCGAAATATGCTGCGGTCGCGGTGCTTGGATGCCTAGCTGGGAGCGGGCTTACGTGGGCGATTGCAAAGCGTGAGCCCGCGCCGATAGTGTCGCCGACGCCATCACAGCCGATCATCGTGCAGCCTGCGCCGATTGTGATCAACATGCCACAGGGTGGTTTGCTCAATGATGGTTTGCAGAATGGTGGAACGCAGAGTGGCGGATCACAGTTTGGCCCAAATGTTGCGACGAACCTCAATGTGCATCCAGGCGTGATCGTGATAACGCCGGAAGCGCCAACGGTGCCGAGCCCGATTTGGCCAAATGGTGGACCAAATGGAGGGCCAAATGGAGGTGGCGGTAGTGGGCCTTTGGGCGATCCGGTGACGCAGCCCACGCGTACGGCACGATTGAATATCAATAAGGCGACCGCGGCGGAGATCGAGCTCTTGCCCGGGATCGGGCCGGCACTCGCGGGCCGAATCCTTGCTCATCGTGCGGCAAAGGGGCCATTCCGGTCGATCATGGAATTAGATGATGTCGATGGCATAGGCCCAAAAATCCTCGAACGACTCGCGCCGCTGGTAAGCGTCGAATAGGGTCGCGCGGGGTTCATCGATTCAATACGTTTGCTTGAGTGAGCCAAGCCAGCGTGTGTTCCGAATGCATCGCGTACGATAGAAGCACGTGGCGCCGACACTTCTCATTCCAACTTTGTGCTTGCCCTTTGCGCCCGCAGCGGCGGCGATTGCCGACGCGTTTCGGAGCGTTCGGCGGGTTGCTGCGCGAGGTGCTGCCGGATCATCGACGAGCTTACTCGCTGGTGCGCTCGCGCGAACAACTGCGCGAAGTGTGCTGTTGGTTGTGGCGCATCTGGATGATGCCGACGAGGCGGCGGATGAGTTGCTTTCGCAGGGAATTCGCGCGTGGCGATTACCGGCGATGGAGGCACTGCCTGGCGAGCCGGGGGTTGGGCTTGATCAAGTGTCGGAGCGGTTGAGCGCGCTGGGTGCGTTGGCGGCGGGCGTGAGCCCTGAGGTGATGGTGACGCCGATCCAAGGCTTGATGCAGCTTGTGCCACCGATTGAGAAGTTGCCAGGTTTGATGCGAAGGCTTTCGGTTGGTGATGATGTGCCGCCGACGAGCTTGGCGAAATGGTTGATCGAAGCGGGATATCGGCGTGTTGAAACGGTGGAAGAAGCGGGGGAGTTTGCGCTGCGAGGTGGCATTCTTGATGTGTTTGCACCCGGGCTTGCGGGCGAGGTACGCGAAGCGGTCACGGGCATTCCGGTGCGGCTGGATTTCTTTGGAGACACCATCGAGAAGATCACCGAGATTGATCTCGAAACGATGGGCGCTGATCGGGTTGCGCGATGCGTTGAATTAGTTGCGGCGGACCCGGAGAAACTCAAGCCGACGGCGGACTTTACTTCGGTGCTCGATGCGATTCCGGTTGATGCGATGTGTGTGCTCGCGGAGACGATGGAGATCGTTGAGCAAGCGCGAGGATACTTTGAGCGCGTGCTTGATCAACGTGGGATCGAAGGGCCGCCTGCGGTCTTCGCGCGGATCGAGAAGCGGCTTGGTGGGCTGGTTGAGGTGAATCAGTTTTCGGCGATTGCGGCGAAAGCTGAAGTACGAATTGAGATTCCGGTCTCGACGCTGCCTTCGTTTTCAGAAGATGTGGCCGAGGCGGTTCGTGAATTGGCGGCGCTTGCGACCGGGACAGTAGTGAAAGCTGATGCGGAAGAGTTGATGGTGTTGAACGCGGCACGCGTAATTGTGTGCTGCCAAAACGATGGCGAGCTGCAGCGCTTTGGCGAGCTACTCGCGCAAGTTGGCACGGGTGTCACTAGTCAGGGACACAGGCAGGCATACACACAAGGTTCAAAGGAACGCTCTAAAGAAGGCTCTAAAGAAGTAAATAAGCCGGGAAAGTCTGGGGAGAAGAATACAGAGTCGATCACGGCGGGAATCACCGATGAAGAAGCCGAGGCGCTGACGCGCGACCTGCCCAACTTGCCCGCGCTTCACGCGCCAATCTCACGCGAGGCAATCGCACGCATCGAACGAACAAAGGCGTATCTGCATCGCGGCGTGATCATTCGGCCCGCGACGAATATGCCGACTGGTTCGTTGCATGGGCTGGATGCCGAGCCGACGATCCTTGTGCCGTATCACGAGTTACTGAATCGGTTCACGGTTCGGCGGCGTGGCGGGCGGATGCGAGGCGGGCGTGCGATGGACACGTTCCTTGACTTTCAGCCTGGGGATTACGTTGTTCATCAGGATCACGGCGTGGCGAAGTTCGTCGGCCTGAGCCTGATGAAGCCACGCGAGCTTCCTTCGCCCAAGCTCAAGGCGCGCACGCGCGACACGGATTTGGAAGAGTATCTAACGCTTGAATTCGCGAAGAACGCACGGCTACATGTGCCTGTGATGCAGATCGACATGGTGCAGCGGTATGTGGGCGGGTTCCAGGGAAAGCCGCCACTGTCTGCGCTGGGCGGGCAACGTTGGAAGGCACAAAAGCAGCGTGCGCAAGAGAGTGTTCGTGAGCTTGCTGGCGAGTTGCTGCGTGTGCGCGCCGCGCGCGAGCACATTGCGGGCGTGCAGTATGCGCCTGACACACCTTGGCAAAATGAGTTTGAGGCAGAGTTTCCGTATGATGAAACCGAGGATCAGCTCGCCGCAATGAGCGAAATTAAGCGCGACATGCAGAGCACGCGGCCGATGGATCGGCTCATCTGTGGCGACGTTGGCTTCGGCAAGACTGAGCTTGCGATTCGGGCGGCGTTCAAGGCGTGCGAGTTTGGCAAGCAGGTTGCTGTTTTAGTGCCGACGACGTTGCTCGCCGAGCAGCATGAGCGCACGTTTCGCGCGCGGTTCGCGGACTATCCCTTTCGCGTCGAGAGCTTGTCGCGTTACAAAACCACGCAGGAATCAGGCCAGATTTTGGCAGCGCTGCGCAAAGGGCATGTAGATGTCATCATCGGTACGCACCGAATCTTGTCGCAGGATGTGCGCTTTGCCGACCTTGGGTTGGTCGTCGTAGATGAAGAGCAGCGCTTTGGCGTTGAGCACAAAGAAGCGTTACTGCGGCTACGCATGACGGTTGATGTGCTGACGCTTTCGGCGACACCGATCCCGCGCACGCTGCACATGGCGATGCTCGGCATCCGCGACATCTCAAGCTTGACGACGCCACCGGTTGATCGGCGGGCGGTGGTGACGGAAGTAATCCCGTACAACCCAAGGCGTATCGAGCAGGCAATTCGGCGAGAGATGGCGCGCGAGGGGCAGGTTTTCTTTGTACACAATCGCGTGATCGACTTACAAAATCTCGCGATGGATATCAAGCGGCTCGTACCTGAGGCGCGCGTGGTCACGGGCCACGGGCAGATGGAAGCGCACGAGCTTGAAGCGGCGATGCTGAAGTTCATGCGCCGCGACGCCGACATATTGCTCTCGACGACGATCATTGAATCCGGCATCGACATCGCGACCGCCAACACGATGTTCATCAACAACGCCGATCAATTTGGATTGGCCGACCTGCACCAACTACGCGGGCGAGTGGGCCGCTCCAAGCATCGCGCGTATTGCTATCTGCTTCTTGATCCTGATAAAGAAGTGAAAGAAACTGCTCGTAAACGCCTGCTCGCGCTCGAGCAATACTCGATGCTCGGTGCGGGGTTCAAGATCGCGATGCGCGACCTTGAGATTCGCGGCGCGGGGAACATCTTGGGCGCGGAGCAATCCGGGCACATCGCCAACGTCGGCTATGAGTTGTACTGCCGATTGCTTGATGAAGCGGTGCACGGGCTCAAAAACGAGAAAGTGCCGATGCGGTCGAGCTCATCGAGCATCGAGATTGGCATCAGTGGCTTGATTCCCAAGGCGTACATTCCTTCGGAGCTTCGACGCTTGGAGGCGTACCGCAGGTTTGCCGCCGCAGCGTCGCATGAGCAGCTTCAACATGTGCGCGACGACCTCATCTCGGCGTATGGCGACGTGCCCAGGCCCGTGATGCGGATGCTTGACTTGGCCGAGCTACGAATCGCGCTTGCGGATCTTGGCACGCGGACGGTGACGGTGCGCGATCGCGATGTGGTGTTCTTGACGCATGATCCTGAGCAACTTGTGGCGAGGCTCGCTGCGGAACATGATGGCAGGCCGATGACGCAAGCTGCGGCGGAAGCAACGGTGCGTGCGCTTGCGCCCAAGATGCCTGGGATGGCGCACGAGGTTTATTTCAGGCCACCAGATTCGTACTTTGATCCTGAGAGCTTGCTGCGGGTGTTGCGGAAGCGATTAGTGCCTGTCGAAACGTCGAGTGCACCGATTTCTGTCGCGCCGACGAAGGCAAAATCCGAACAATCGCCTTCCAAAATGGCGAGGTCTGGACAAGCTGCAACGAAGTACGCAACGAAAGGTTCGGGTTCTGCACGCGAACGCCGCAAAATGTTGTAAGATGGTAAGCGGTTAGCATAAATCGCACTACGCGACGATTTTCGGCTCGGGTTGTACCCTGAGTTTGGGATGGATCGCGGCGGGTGCCCTTGGCCCGTGCATACGCAGGGACGCAGATGTCTTCTTTTTCTTCAAGCCGAATGCCCGACCCGGGCGAACATGGATTGTCCACGACCGACGCCCGCATTCTTGCGGTCAAGCGTCGCTTGTTGCGCGAGGCTTCGACAGCAGTTTCAATGCTGGAGCGTGCGTTGATCTCGCTATGGGATCTTGATGTGGCGGCGGGAAAGGCCGTGCGAATGGCCGACGACGGAATCGACGAAGAAGAAGTGCGAATCGAACAGGAATGCCACGAAATTCTGACGCTGCACCATCCATACGCGCGAGACTTTCGCAATATTTCGTTCATCTTGAAGGTGAACGCGGATGTGGAGCGGATCGCCGACCATTCGTGTTCGATCGCGAAGATCGTCGGGCGAATCGCCAATGCCGACCCTAATCCGCCCGCGTGGCCGATGGCGTTGACGGAGCTTGGCGT
Organism: Phycisphaerales bacterium; assembly: GCA_038240875.1. Taxonomy (GTDB): domain Bacteria; phylum Planctomycetota; class Phycisphaerae; order Phycisphaerales; family UBA1924; genus JBBRGG01. Next base: position 6,381 of record JBBRGG010000116.1, read on the forward strand.
GCGCGTGCCGATGATGTGCCATCAGGTGTTGCGTGCGGTGCTCGACGACGATACAGAACTGGCAAGACAAGTTGTCGCGAGTGATGAAATAATCGATCAGCTTGATCGAAGATTATTTGAAGAAGTATTAGAAATGCTTCGCGCGCGCGACAGTGATCAAAGTCGTGCGGTTGCGATGTATATCTATCGGGTTGGACGCGAGCTCGAACGCGTGGGGGACCTCTCGGCGGGAATCGCCGAGGATTTGATCTATCTGTGCACCGGCGTGATCGTTCGGCACACGAAGAAACGAAATCGCAAGGGGACATGAGGGATTGGGAGGGGTAGTGCGTGGACTGTTATAAAGTCGCAACGTATACATAATATTGCTCAATGCAATTAAGTAGACATGGGCGTTATCGCGCATTGTGTTTCTGTCCATAGTCGTACTTCTGACGACACGTGAAACTGTGGGAACGTACTCATGGGCACATCGATGTGGAGCTTGATCGTTCTCTTGCCCGTGCTCGTGATTTTGGCGGCTGGATTTGTGCTGTTCGCGCTAGGGATGCGTGGCCGATTGGCGCACACAAGGCCAACGTGCGCGCGATGCAGGTTTGATCTGTCGGGCGTGCTGAACGCGGACTTTCCAGGCACAGAGTCAATCTGCCCGGAATACGGGTCGAAACTGATTCGTTCGCGCGATGTAAGGCCAGGACTTCGCAAACATCGTCCCGTGTACATCGGCTTTGGCGTGCTACTTGTTCTTGTTTCAATGAAGTACGTTGCCGAGTTGTTCGCGTCGCGTTTGCAGGCTTCGACTATCGCGCCAAGGCTGTCAAACTTGGCACTGATCTCGATCCTGCCATTTGATCCAAGCTCGATCTACTTTATTGAGCTCAGCAATCGTTGTGAAGGCGGATTGCTTCGCAGCGCGATCGAGACAGAATAGCTAGTCAAGTGGTCTCGGTTTACGCCAACGCGAATATAACATGGAGCGAGCCTTGGATCGATTTGCTGAATCGTGCTCTTGCAAGCGACGACATCGCTGACGCCGACCTCAAGGCCATGCTCACGCGGTCGTTCGTGTACACACTTGAAACAAGCGACTCGCATCGAATGGGTGACATGCTTCCTTTGGAAAGGACGCCTGTTTTCACGCGTTTGGGCGCGGACAGGTTTGTCGGCTTTGGTAATATGGTGATAACATATTGAAACACTTCCGGTTCTGTAGCAAACCGCTACGAGTTGCCTAGTACTCAAGTACATATGGTATTGCAAGTCAGATAAACAGCAGCACATCTCAATACAAAATTCCCAATCTCACGCCTGGTGAGTACGACCTCGAAGTAATGATGAACATCTTCATTGACAGGCGAAACCACCAGCGACATGAAAATGCTTTACTTACGCTACCATTCACATATCCTAATTGCGTTCAAGTTCGATCCGAAAACGAATCGCTTGTGTGCATGACAAGCAACCTCGAAGCCTTCGAGCGTACCAAGGCCGCAACGACAGTTAGCAAAGTACGCCATTACCAACCTGGTCTTGATGGCAAACAATTATTAGCAGTAGATATAATATTATCTTCTATTCTAGCAAATATTGGTTACCGCATTACCGCACGACCAAGTGGCCAGCCTGATGCGCCGGTGATCGATCTCGGATCTATCGCTTGCGAACGGCATGAAGTTCCTGGGCACAACTTTGGTTTTAATTTGAATTCACAAGTTGCTGCACAATTTACGGCTGCGCCTCTCGACATCACGTTCACGCCCGACGCCTTCAAAGCTGAGCAAGTCGTCGGCATAGTTGAAATCATCGATGGTTCGTGGACCATCGTAGGTGTGCCGATGCGTGAAGAATTGATGATCCGGTAAGTGTGCGGAGTAATATTGCATAGCAAGTACTCGATGCATGTGTTCGCAGCATCCACGCGGCAAATTTTCGCGGCTAGTTGACTAATTAAGTTTTCACAACGCGTGCTTGGAAAGTAACCCGGCAGTAGTATCGCAGCCAGCTATCACACAATCTCAACTCACTGGCATTCTGCCCAAGCTCATTTCATCCACCGGTTGTCCCCCGAAGTCTCTTCTTTGAACGACCCCGAGCCACTGAAAAGACTAATAATTCTCGCACTTTCGCCCTCTTGACAAATGCTTTACAATACACACACATGCCTGGCTTTGCGTTGGGTCATTGCAGTGGTGGCCCGGTCGGGCGGAGCAGTCACCATTCGCGCGTTCAATCGCGTCAGGAGTACCGCCGTATGACTACCCGGAACCCAGCCGATATTCGCAACGTTCTTTTGTGTGGCGGATCCGGCGGCGGCAAGACCACTCTCACCGAACGCCTTCTATTCGACACGCAAACCATCAAACGACTTGGCACAGTCGTCGAAGGCACCACCGTCAGCGATTTCTCCGACGAAGAGCGCGCCCACAAACACTCGCTTCAACCCGCCTTCACGCACTTTGAGTTTGAATCGCACTGGGTCAACGTGATCGATACGCCAGGCCTTGTCGATTTCGTGGGCCACGCTGTTGCGTGCTTCCCCGCAGTTGAAACAGTTGCGGTAGTGATCGATCCGACGCGTGGCATCGACACGGTTTCTCGCCGAATGATGGCAATTGCCGAACAACGCCAGATTCCGCGTATGATCATCGTCAACAAGATTGATGATCCGCAAGTCGACCTTGAAGCCATCACCGATCAGATCCGCGAAGCCTTTGGCGGCATTTGCCTGCCCATCAATCTTCCCGCGCCGGGCCGCACCAAAGTCATTAACGTCTTTGAGCACGATGGCAGCGACGCTCTGGGCGACTCGACCGAATTCTCTTCAGTGCATGCTGCGCACAAGGCCATCATTGAGCAAGTCGTCGAAGTCGACGAAGAGCTCACCGGTATCTATCTCGATCAAGGCGAAAAGTTTGACTCGACCAAACTTCATGGCACGTTCGAAAAGTGCTTGGAACAAGCTCATTTGGTGCCCATCTGCTTCTGCTCGGCCAAGACCGGCGCGGGCATCGACGACCTCCTTCACATCTTTGCCTCACTCTGTCCGAGCCCCGTCGAAGTAAACCCGCCCGAGTTCGTCAAACGCGACGGCGATGATAACGCCGAAACTGAACCGGAACACGTGTGGCACGCCAAGCCCGATCCCACCGCCAAAACATTGGCGCACGTCTTCAAAGTGTCCAGCGATCCATTCGTCGGCAAGCTCGGCATCTTTCGCGTGCATCAAGGAACCATGCGCGCCAAGGCCGACCTCTTCGTCGATGACATGAAAAAACCGATCAAGATCGCGCACCTCTTCGTCCTGCAAGGCAAAGACCACGTCGAAGTTGACGCGCTCGGCCCGGGAATGATCGGCGCAATTGCAAAGGTTGACGAGGTAAAGTTCAATGGCGTGCTCCACGACTCGCGCGATCTTGATTCCGTTCGCCTGATCCCGCTGCCCTTACCCCGGTCGATGTTCGGGCTTGCTATCGAGCTGAAAAACCACGCCGATGAAACCAAGTTTGCTGGCGCATCGCACAAGATGCTGGCCGAAGATCCGTGCTTGGTGATCGAGCGCATCGCCGCGACCAACCAGACAGTCATGCGAGGGCTCGGCGAGCTTCACCTGCGTGTCGTGCTCGAAAAACTCAAGCATCAATACAACATCGAGCTTATCACCAAGACGCCCAAAGTTGCGTACAAGGAAACCATCACGACCAAGGCCGAGGCCCACTATCGCCATCGCAAGCAGACCGGAGGCTCAGGCCAATTCGGCGAGGTCTATCTCCGCATCGAGCCCTTGCCTTTGGATCACGCAGATGGCTTTGAGTTTGTGAGCGAAGTAGTCGGTGGCACAGTGCCGCGCCAATACTGGCCCGCAGTCGAAAAAGGTGTCAAGCAAGTCTTCGCCGAGGGCGCAATCGCTGGCTACCCGATGAGTGGCGTGCGCTGCGTGCTCTACGACGGCAAGTACCACGACGTCGACAGTAAGGAAATCGCTTTCGTGACCGCAGGCCGTCGCGCGTTCATGGAAGCGGTATCCAAGGCCAAGCCCGTGTTGCTCGAACCCTTTGTTAATCTTGAGATCACCGCGCCCGCTCGACACATGGGTGATATTGCCGGGCACTTGTCCACCAAGCGTGGCCGTGTGCAAAGTTCCGACGTGATCTCGGGGGACGCGTGCGTTGTCAAAGCCGTCGCGCCAATGTCGGAGTTACTGAACTACGCCAACGAGCTCAAGAGCATGACTGCGGGCGCGGGCGCCTTCTCGATGGAATACAGCCACGATGAACGCACGCCACCATTAGTGCAGCAAGCCGTGATCGCGCAATACAAACCCAAGGCGGAAATAGACTAACTGCTAATGTCTCTGTTGAAATCGCTTTGCTTTGCGCACCCATTCTTTCCGAGAAGAGGTTTAGCGTTGCCATACTACACACGCACAGCCGTTTTCAAGTCTGATTCGTATTATTCAAACTCTCGAACCCATTTACGAAATTCCTCGCGCTTCGAGCAATCGGATCTCATGCTGCCAAGCTTCGCGTGCCTCGTCGGTAATGTTCGGATCAGGCAAAAGCGAGCGGCGTGTGCAATTTACCAGTGCTTGCAACGTTTGATATCGACGCGTCGGCCCGATCGCGGGCTGTATTTGATCTCGAATAATCGCACCGATTCCTTCGAGAGTTAGCTCGCCTCGCGTGGCGTTAGCTTTCAAGTTCGACCGAAGAGCGGCGTACGAAGCCGCAGAGTAATCACTCGTCAGCGAACCAAGCAGCACGCGATCCTCCGCAGTTAGTACGGACTTGAGCAACCCCTTGAGCGTCCAATCCAAAAACGCGTCGCGGTCTTCCCCTTCCGGATCGAGCACCGGAATAATG
>JBBRGG010000117.1:0-11201 GCA_038240875.1 Phycisphaerales bacterium
AATGCTCGAGGAAGTTCTATCCGAAGGCGATCAGACGCTCATCTTCACCCAGTTCCGCGAGATGGGCGCGATCCTCTCTCCAATGCTCGCCCATCACACCGGCAAGCAAGTTCTCTTCCTCCACGGCGGCACAACCCAGGCCCAGCGTCAACAGATGATCGATACCTTCCAGCGTGGCGATGGCGCACACCCGATCCTCATCCTCAGCTTGAAGGCTGGCGGCGTAGGCCTCAACCTCACTGCGGCGACGCACGTCTTCCACTTTGACCGGTGGTGGAACCCAGCTGTTGAAAATCAAGCGACAGATCGCGCGTACCGAATTGGCCAGACGCGAACAGTTCAGGTGCACAAGTTTGTCTGCCGCGGCACGCTTGAGGAACGCATCGATCAAATGATCGAGAGCAAGACCGAGCTAGCGGCGAACATCATCGGCGCTGGCGAAGCCTGGCTCACCGAGCTTGATACCCGCCAATTGCGCGACATCTTGACGCTGCGGAACGACGCGGTCGAAGATGAACCGTGAGAAGAACGCGGATTGGTTTGTAATCTGCCTGAAGATAGTTGGCAAGATAGTACAAGTTCAAAAATAAATAACCCTCTCTCGCGCGAGAGAGGGTTTGTGTATTGAATACCTAGTTTGAGTGCTGATTACCGCTCGATGCGCCACGCGGTATCAGTAAGCTCGGGGAGGAACGAAGTGTTGCCTATGACATCGCTGTTGGCGCCAATCATGAGCCAGATGAGATTGGTACCGCTGGAGTTGTTGTGCCAGAGAAGGTCGGGATTGCCATCGCGGTTGTAGTCGTTAACCGCGCGAATGTCCCAATTGAGATCCGACACCGCGGTCAGAGTTCGGATCGAAAGGCGGGTTTCGCGATTCATCGCCCAGTATTCGTTGCCGCCGCCCTGGCCACCGGTTGCGCCATCGTTGCGGAAGAAAAGATCGAACCTTCCATCGCGATTGAAGTCGCCGCTGCCGCGGAGGTTCCAGCTCGCGTTTGCTTGGGTGGGAAAGAACGCAAGAGATCGGACCCAGGTGCCATCGAGTGGCGTGCCATCAAGGATCCACGCGAGCGATTCACCCGAAGCGTCATTCATCCAAACTAGATCGTTGGTTTCATCGCCATCAACGTCAGCGATCGCGCCAACGTACCAATCGGTGTTGCCAACGCCGGGCAGGTCAAACGAAGCTGTGCGTGTAAGGCCATTCATGACCCAAAGGACGTTTTGTCCGGTGACGACATTGCGCCAGAGAACATCGGGCTTGTTATCGCGGGTAAGGTCGGAGGTGCCTTGGACGACCCAGGCGTTGTCGGTAATGGTTTCGAGTGGCACGGCGGTGCCGAAGTTTGCGCCCGACATGAGCCAGAGTAGATTCTGCCCATTGGTGCTGTGACGCCAGAAGATATCAGAGAAGGCGTCGCCATTGAAATCGCTCTCAGCACCAGACTTGAATCGGGCCTGGCCAATGGTGCGCCAAGACGTGTCTGAAACGGCGGGCATTGCTTCTACGCTGGTCCGCGTAGAACCATTCATGAGCCAGAGTTCGTTCGCGCCGGTAAGAGTGTTGCGCCACATGATGTCAGGCCGCGAATCATCGTCAAAGTCGGCGACCGCAGCGACGCGGAAGTTGACGTTGATTTGCGCGGGCGAAACATCGGCGGTCGATACCACGCTCGTCCCGTCCAAATACCATAACGCAGTATCGCCCGAGCGGCCATTGCGCCAGAGCACGTCGGGCTTGTTGTCGCTGTTGAAATCTGTGACGGCTTCGATCTGCCAGTTGACATCACTGACCGATGGGAGAGCAATTGCAGAGTTAATAGTACCGAAGTTGGCGTTCATCAGCCAAACGACGTTGGAACCTGTAACGCTGTTGCGCCAGACAAGGTCGTTGATGCCATCGCTATTTATGTCGGCGACAGCGCGAATGTCCCAGTTCACATCATCAACGCGCGGAAGGTCGTCAGCGTCTGAGAACGTGTTACCATTCATGAACCAGACGGCGTTGTCTCCGGTGACGCGATTGCGCCAGACCAGATCGATGTTGCCGTCGAAGTTGAAATCACCTTGCGAAGCGAGTGTCCAATTTGTATCGGACACAGTGGGGAGAGAGAAGGTGCCGGTGATGAATGAACCGTTGCTGGGCGTGTTGTCGGTGGTCCAACCGATGCAAAGGCCCGAGGAAGAATTGCGCCAGAGGATGTCGTTGGTGCCGTCTTTGTTGAGGTCGGAGCGTTTACCGACGGTGAGTTCGGCGGCATTGGTGCCGACAGTGCCACAGTTGTTGCTGGCATCGAGAGAGAATCGCCGGCCGTTACTCGCGGCGAGCGGGCGAAGCATAGTGAGCCCGCTGGTGGTGGCATTAGCAAACTCGAAGCCGTCGTTGATGAGGCGGCCACTCTCGCGCCATTGATAGCTCGGGGTGCCCGAGCTGTCCGTAAAGAAGCGAGCGCGGGTTCCTTCGACAGCGCGAAGCGTCGCAGGAATCGAAACCACCGAAGAGCAAGGCGTGAGAAGGTTGTAGGTAAAGACGCCAGCCGACGAATCGCTGAACGTTGCGGTAAAGACCGCTCGACCCGAGTCGTTGAGCTGCATACGACCTCCCCTGACGAGCGAATCAGGCTCGCCACCAGAGTTGATCCAGATGGTCGCGAGCGTGCGCGAGGCGCTATTGACGTTCCAGGTGTCGCCTTCGCGCGCTACAAGGGTGGTGCTCAAGCCGTTGTAGGCAAAGAGCGCAACATCGTTGGCGGTGGTCACGCCTGGGCCAGTCAGCGTAGCGAGGAAGATGGCTTGGTTGCGGTTGTTCGCCGAAAGCGCCGTGATGGTGCCGATGCCGACGCCACCGGGAAGGTCTGCAGCTTGTTGACCCGTGAATGCAACGCCGACGAAACCCACAGAATCGCCGACAAAGATGCCGTTGCCCGAGCCCGCGCCACCCAAGTTCTGGAGCATAAAGGCTTGGCTGGCGTTCGTGAAGAAGGGAGTGGTCTGTTCGGAAGGTGGGAACTCGGCGAAGGTGACGCCGGCACCTACGTCCGGGGCGGGCGACGACTCACGAGTCAGCCGTGAGACTTGCGAGGCTTGACCACGGAAGAGTGCGGTATCGTCGGCGAGCGTGATGCCCGTGCCCGCAACCTTCGCGGAAAACAGTGGGCGACCAGAGTTGTTCAAGTTGACATGCTGCTGCGTAAGCGTGTCGAACCCAAAGTTGGAGTAGGTTATGCCGGAGATGAATCCTGCAGCTGGGCTCGCCATGCGAGCATAAGTCGAGTTCGCGATCTGATTTCCAGCAGTCAAGATGATCTGGTCATTCACGCTTCCGGTAACAACACTACTGCCCATGGCGTTCTTGATCTTGACAGTCGTCGCGACCTCGTTGAAATCGTTGATCGGGAGTTCGACCAGTTGCAACGAATCAACTTCGGCACCGAAGATGTTCTCGATCGTATCGCCTGTACTAAGTGCATTAAACAGGCTGCTCTCAAAGCCATTCATCAGGCCGATGCGTGACGCGTTGCCACCGTTGGTGGTTTGCACGACCGCAGCAACATTGCCATTGCTGTTGATGGTGGGAGGACCGATCTGTGAAACAGTGAAGTTGAGCCAGCCGTCGAGGCCGGTTTGTGCAAGAGTTGAGGTGTTGAGCCCGCCGTTCTGTTGGAGAACAGTGCCGCCATTGTTGGTAGTAAGTCGATAAGCAATCGCGGCGTTAGAGATAACAAATGAGTCGATGGCGGTGATCGTGCCGATGCCTGTTGCGCCACCTTCGCGCGTTTGGATTGTTGGGTCAGTTGCGTTACGGATAACGTACAAAGCTTGGTCGTTATTAGACGTAACACTTCCGCCAGTGAGTGTCGCGAGGAAGGCGATATCGCCGTTGTTAGCGATGACAGGGCGCACGAGCTTCTGGATGCCGAAGCTGGAGAATGTGCCATCGGTGCCCGGCGCGTTCGTGCCCGAGAAGGCAAGAGTAGTAAGCCCGGCGGGCTGGGCCGATGCGGTACCGGCGATCAATACGAGGATTGCCACGGCTGCCGCTTTAAAGCGCACGTGTGTTCTTTGAAAGGCTGTGGTTTGGGAACGCGAAGTAAGACGTGTGGCTTCCATAAATACCTCTCTTGCTCGTGAACAAAAACTGTGCTGACCGACGCGAGTTAGCTCGTCGATGAAACCCTCGTACTCAACCATCCAAATCAGTCTTCCAAATCAACCATCGATATCAGTCTTCCGATCAAGGCATGTGTGTTCATATACGTTCGTGTACGATAGCGAACAGTGGAGATTGCTTTCAGGCGAGACAAGACCACACTCCTTCATGTTGTCACGCAATCAAATAGTACAAACTTCATGAACATACGCTCGATTCAAATAACTTTTTTAAAACCATTCCGCAGTGACGCGTTAGCCGAGACGCCATTGACTAGACCCTTGCGGACCTGTCCAAGTGTTTGCCGAATTACTATCGGTCGTCTGTTTCAGTACCACTTTAAATCATCGTCGCACGTGACGACGCGCCCATTAACGATCCTGCTCCGCTTCGCCTACGCATTCATGCTCACACAGCCGCTTCATCGCATTCTGGTAACAATCGGTTCGGTGTCAAACTTTCTGGGGTTGCCGAAGCTGGAATAAGACGCCCCATTTCGTGTAAGAGGCGAGTAAACGTTATGGGTCCGTTCGGAATATTGGCTCGCGATTATCCTTAGGTCACTTCTAGAGTTTCCACTGTGAAATTGTCACTGAGCACGCGTATAATATGCAACTTTCAGAAAGTATTGAAACATCCACACTCGTCTTGTCGAAACCAATACAGTATCTGCCTCTCTTAGCTGTCTCAGTCTTTCCCCTTCGTGATACGCCATGACTAACCCACACTCCCGCCAATTCGACGTACTTCCAAGCCTTCGCAACGCCCCGGCACAATTCCCAGGCATGAACGCGCTCGACCAAGGGCTTCTTCACGCCGTCGCGGATGGTGAAGCACGATTAACGCCCGAGCAAGGCGTTGAACTGCTTACTCGTGCACCACTTGCAACCCTTGGCCGCTGGGCCGACGCACGCTGCCGCACGCTTCATGGCTCGCGCTTGCGAACCTACGTCATTGATCGAAACATCAACTACACCAATATCTGTTCAGCCAAGTGCACCTTCTGCGCGTTTCGTCGTGATGGTACAGAAGCCGACGCCTACACATTAGAGCACGAACAAATCTTGGAAAAGATCGAGGAACTTTCCGCTATCGGTGGTACTCAGATACTCATGCAAGGCGGAATGAACCCTGCGCTGTCATTGGACTGGTATCTGGAATTGCTCACGACGATTAAGTCGCGCTTTCCACACATCCACGTGCACGCGTTTAGCCCGCCAGAGTTTGTTGAATTTGTCAATTTCTTTGACCCCCCTGGCGCCACTTTCACCGACAAAGTCCGCTGGGTCATGATCCGCTTGCGCGACGCCGGGCTTGACTCAGTCCCAGGCGGCGGTGGCGAGATTTTCGCTGGCCCCGCTCGTCGCAAGATCGGCCTAGGCAAGTGCGACGCCGACAACTGGCTCACGGTCATGTACGTCGCGCACTCATTGGGCATGTTCACAAGCGCGACGATGATGTTTGGACACATCGAGGGATACGCCGACCGCGTGCATCACATGATGCTTGTTCGTCATTGGCAGGACAAAGCTCTCGCGCTCACCAACGAAGATTTTGTGCCTTCGACTCTGGATTCTGGCCGTCGCTTCAACGCGCCTGGTCATTACAAGGCGTTCATCTCCTGGCCCTTCCAGCGCGAGAACACGCCACTAGGCAGGTTGAAGGATTGGGGCGCAGAGCCAGGCGAGTGGGATCGCGAATTCCCAGGCGATGTGGTCGCGCGAGCGCACGCCTTTGGCGCGAACGAAGACGTAGACTATCGCGAGTTGGGCGAAGACGCCGAACTGTTTGGCAGACGCGTCCGCATGAGCGGCGCAATAGACTATCTCAGGACGCAAGCTGTCTCAAGGCTCATGCTCGACAACGTTTATTCCATAGGCAGCTCCTGGGTCACCATGGGCCCGCACGTTGGCCAGCTTGGGCTGATGTACGGCGCGAACGACATGGGCAGCGTGATGATGGAAGAGAATGTGGTGTCGAGCGCGGGGACGACCTATTGCCTCGATGAGCCGGTCTTGTGCCGACTGGTGCGCGACGCAGGCTTCACCCCGGCACAACGCAACAACACGTACGACGTGCTCAAGATCCACGCGAGCGAAGGCTCGCCAGACCTGATGGTGAGTGATTGGAGTCAGCACCGCGCCCGCAAGATGCACCGTGAAGCTCCAGGCTCAGGCAAGCAAGCAGGTAAGCAGGCAGGCAAGCAAACAGGCAATCAAACAGGCAATCAAACAGGCAATCAAACAGGCAATCAAACAGGCAATCAAGTAGGCGCAGAACAGGCGCACACAGTCCAAGGCACCGCCGTCGCACTCACCGTAACTCGCAACGCTCAATCGCCGAAACTGATAGCAGTGGGGCAGAAGTAAGCAGGTTGCATGAACGCCGGTATTCGTGCTGAAGCTGGTGGTTAACCCCCTTCACGTCAACGTGAAACGTAATAGAAAACTATGTCAAACACCTTGCCAACAAGCAAGGTGCTTTGCTTGGTACACTTGGCTTTCGAGCGCGAGTGGTGGGCACGCATGGCATACACGGCGCTCAACAATTTGAGTCGTGTTTGAGTGGGGAACGTTCATGGCACAGACGAGTTCACAGACCACCGCCGCAACGATCGGCAAAGGTGTCGCGCTCGTGCTCTGCGCTGGCGCGGGCTTTGCGCTCGCTGGGCCTGCCGGGGCTGTGGGCGGCGCAGATTTGGCGAGTCACGAATTCGTCAGCTAGTCAAAGGAACTTTCGATACCGATCAACTGGGGAACAGCAGACAAAACACCATGGGGCAAGATCAAGTCGCTGGCGGGCACGCTTGCGATTCCAGCGAGCGTTTCGCTCGCGCCTTTGATCGCCAAGGCAGTGGGCGTTGAGATTGACCTACAAACCATCGAAGGTCAGTTGTCCATCGCGGCCCTCCTCATGGCGGCAGGTACGGCGAATACCGCCGCCGCCCTGCAACAGAATATCAAAGCCAGCGATCTGGTCGACGCGAGAAAGGCCGACGAGACCGAGGCTAACCGATTGGCCAATCACGACATCGCCAAGGCCATCGGCAAGACCATCGGCACAATAATCAAGGATGTGATTCGCCAGCCCCAGCCTCAGTGGGACCAACTCACGGCCGCACCAGAAGCCGCCTGGGTCGCTATTGCCGAGACTGCGCCGCTTGACCAACTGGGCATGTTGCACGACGCGGCGATCCTTGAAGCAATTAAGAACGACCCCGACAAGCCGGAGTTTGAAGCCACCAATGACAAAGCCTTCTGGCAAGACATCCTCGTGTTGATGGCCACGCGTGTCAAAGTCGATGCCGCAGCCCTTGCCGCCACGACCGAGTTTGCCGCCGTCGTCAACGCGCTCGACTCGCGCTTCTGCTACGAGTTTTACCAGGTGCTTAAGCAAGACGCGACCGTCGGCGGTCGCGCCTATCCAGGCATCATGCTGCGATGTATGGGCCGCGCACTAGTCTACCTCGAACGTATCGACAAACGGCAGGAGCGCGACAGCGCACGGCTGGACCGCCTTACACAGTTGCTTCGTGATGTCATCGACAAGCTCGCTGAGAAGTCCTCAGGGGATTACCTCGTCTTTCAGCGGTTGCATTTGTCGTTGCAAGCCGGCCACGCCCCCAACCTTACGCTCCCCACGCTCAGAGCTGCTAACGCCAGCACCGCCACCACGCCCGACCCCGACCGCTTTGTGTACAAGAGCGAGCGAATGACCGTCGTCGGGCGCGAGTACGAACTCAACGAACTCAGCCAGTGGCTTGACCTGCCCGCCGCCTTCGGCTGGGACTTGTGGGTCGGCCCCGCCGGCAGCGGCAAGAGCCGCCTGGCTTTGCAACTGTGCCGAGAGCGCACCGACTGGTACGGAGGATTCTTTAGTTTCAAAGACACGCACAAGACCGACTGGACGCTGTGGCAGCCCAAAGCCAACACGCTCATCATCTTTGACTACGTGGCCGAAAAGGCCGAGGCTATCGGCACGATCATTTCTACCCTCACGCGCCGGGCTACGCCGGGTCAACCAAACCCTCTGCACCAAGGCATCAAGGTCCGCTGCCTACTGCTGGAACGCGCGGCATTGCAAAGCAGCGCGGATGCTCAGCCCACGTCCACCGCCCGTGAGCCTGGCAAGGCGGCCACGAGCAGAATCGAAGCCCCGTGGCTCAGCCCGCTGCGCGTGGCCGCGAAGTCGAGCGGAGCCACTGTGGAAATTGTTTACGCCCGCCAAGACATGCAGAGCCAAGGCCGATACATCGGCGGCGTGTCACCGCAGGCGGCAATGGACATCGTGTGGCAGGAAGCCCAAATCGCTGGCGTCACGCCGACCAAGGATCAGTTCACCCAAAGGCTTGCATCTGTGGCTCGCATCGACCCGCACCTGCGTCCCCTCTTTGTCGCAATGGCCGCCGAAGCCCACCGCGTAAACAAAGACGTAGCTGACTTTAACCAGTTAGTTAAGTACATTCAAGAAAATGAGTGGCTGCACGCCTTAAAGCGTCTGCACGACTACAGTGGTGGTCAGGCGCAACCGATGAAGCCTGGAAGAAACTCGTCTGTCTCGCCACGATGTGCGAGGGACTTAAAAATAATCCGGACAAGTCCGATGAAGGCACACTCACCGACGCGCTCGCATTTTCAGCGGCCTTAGGTCTGCCCACCGACAACGACTACGACGAAGGCTCGCGTTACACGCTCCTCGTTAGCGGCGCCAGCAGTATCGAAGCCCCCAAGTTGGAACCCGACATCGTGGGCGAGGCCATGGTCTTGCACTCGCTTACCAAACTTCCGCTCAAGCGCGTCGCGCTCATCAAAGTCGCTTGGCAACTGGGCATGGACGGCTTCGTCGCTCGCTGTGCCCAAAACTTTCCGACGTTGGTTGAAACAAGCGACTTGCTCAAGCCCACGCCCGAAGCACTCACTTCAGCCTTGGTAGCCGCTCATACTGCTTTGACGTTGCGTGAGCATTCAACCGGCGGCAACGCAGCCGTCGCAGCACGCGGTCAGAAACTACTGCTGGACCGAGCCCAGCCGCCTGCAGTACGTGCCTTCGGCGCGTACATGTGGCAGCAAACTGCGCTCGACGCAGATGCTGCGGGCAAGTGGCTGGAAGCGATCGATGAATTGCTGGCAACGGCGTTTTACGACACACTAGTGCGCGATAATTTGGCAAATGGGCTGGTCAATGCTATCGGAAGAGCTGAGACGGGCGATGCTAACACGCCTAAGTATCTCGCCAGTCTAGAAGCATTGACAAATGATAAAACTGTCGACTCGGCGATACGAAAGAGCAGCATGGCAATGGGGCTGTTCAACTCCTTCAACAAAGCTCCAGCCAACAGCGAAATCGCATACGGATTATTGGTACGCCTAGAAAAATTGGCTGATGGGAATAAATCCGACGAAACGGTAAATCAGATCTTGGCCAGTGGGCTGCTCAACGCTATCGGCAGAGCCGATCCGACCGATGCGAGTACATCGCGGTGGCTAACCCGGCTACAAGAACTGGCAGATGCTAAACCCGCCGACGCTGCGGTGCGCAAGTGCTTAGCTAGAGGGTTCTATAATGCGTTTAATAGTGCCTTAGCAAACAGCGCTGCAGCGAAAGCGTTACTTGAGCGACTGCAAGCCTTGGCCGATGACTATCCCGCCGATGCAGCAGTGCGAGAGGCATTAGTTGAAGCATTGTTCAACGCATTCCATGACGCCCCAATTAACAGCGCGGTCGCCAACGCTTTACTTGACCGTTTGCAAGTGTTGGAGGAAGCTCACCCTGCCGATGTCGCGGTACGCAAAGAGTTTACCAAGGGTTTGGTCCACGCCCTGTCGAGAATTGACCTGTTCGACGCGAGCACGTCGCGGTGGCTAGCCCGGTTGCAAGCCTTGGCCGATGCCCACCCTGAAAATGTGGAGATGCACCAACAGTTGACCAAGGGGCTGTTCAACGCCTTCTTCAACGCCCCCGCCAACACCCTTGAAGAGAATGCGTTGCTGGCGCGTCTAAATGACTTGGCTGAAATGTTTCCTACCGATGCGGTGGTCAACAAATTTGCATGGAAGGGCAGCGTCACCGCCAATGAAAAGTCGCTTGATGCGCATTTAGTCCATCCCAGGCACCTTATCAAGATGGCCACGTTACTATCACGACTGGCTGGCGACAATCAGGTGCAAGTAGTGACTCTTGCGGTGATCGATCAAGCATTCGACCTGCTCGCCATAGTGCCAGAGCCACTTCATAGTGAACTCGGCGCCGCTCTTGCGTTACTGCAGCAAGCCCACGAATCTACTTTCCCTAAAAACCCTTTAACTCCCCGCTCTGGCTCGACACATCTTCGTGAGATTATCAATGCCTTTGAACCTGTCTGGTGCTCTATCTCTCTCTTTCAAACGTCCGATACATCCTGCCACGTGCGTTCCTTTCTCCCCCTCCGCCTCTACCATCTGCCATGGCCAACGCTCCGACACCGCAGCCCAATCCGCGTTTTTCCGCTTCTTCGCAGTCGGCGAAAAAGCCCCCTTTGCTTTCGGGTGAAGAAGCCATCCTCGCGCAGGTGAATAAGGCTCTGGACCTGATCGACGCGGAGAAGATTCCAGAAGCCGAATCGGTTTGTCGGCGGTTGCTGCAGAAGCATCCAGACCATCCGCACGCTACGCGTGTGCTAGCCAACGCGATGATCCTGCAGCGGATGTTTCCGCAGGCATTGCATTATCTTGATCGGTGTGCCGAGATCGCGCCCGCAGGCGATTCGATGTACCTCTTTGTCGTCGGCCGTATGCGGCGGCAAATCATGCCCGACGAAGCCTCGCGCGATCTCTTCAAACGCGCACTGGACATCGACCCCGCCAACATCGACGCGTGGCTGAGTTATTGCGAAATACTGCTTATGACCGGGCAATATCGCGATGCGCGCGACGCCTGCGTCAATGGCATGAAGCACGCGCCCGACCACCCGGACATTTGGCACAACAAGTGTGTTGCGCTGCAACTTCTTGGCCGAGCCGAAGAGTCGTACAAAGAAGCCAACGACCTTGTGCAGGTGCACCCGACGTAT
>JBBRGG010000118.1:0-11072 GCA_038240875.1 Phycisphaerales bacterium
CGCGTCTCCGAAACGGTCAACTTTGATCGCCTGGGCACGCACAGCGTGACTTACGACGACACCCCTATTGAATTGCACGCTGAGGATATCTTGGACCGAATCGTGCGTGATGGCATTGGCGATGCGAAAGAGATCGAGTTCACCACGATCTTCCGCTCACGCACCCGTAGCGAAATGGTGGGGCTCTTCCTTGCATTGCTGGACTTGTGTAGACGCCGCCGCGTTGCCTTTCGCCATGATGAAACGGGCCTGATACGCGTTCGCGCCCGCACAGCAGTAGAGCTCGCAGAAGATGCGGCAGCCGTCGGCACGCCCAGTGATGTCGTGGACACGTTGGCAGATCACGAGAGAGAGTCAAAGCACGCATCTGAACGCGCGAGCTAAATTCGAGCGGGTTAGTCTCTCGAAGTATGCTATCACGCAGACTAATCCTTCGATGGGATCGGTGCCCCGTGCGGATCGCGCACGCGCAAGTTGGCGGGCAACTCGCTCAGCAACAACGCCTCAATTGCGGGTGTGATGAAGTGTTCAACCCTGTGGCTCGGTGCGTGCACATGGTCCGCAGGCAAGCCCAGCGAACGCGACAAGTATAACTCCCAAAGCCGGTGCGAACGTACTAGATCGCGAGCCATAGCGTGACCCTTAGTCGTTAGCGAGAGCTCGCCTTGCGCGGTAATGCTTGCTAGTCCGCGCGATCGGAGCGACCGCCGAGCCAGTGCGCACACGAGACGTGAACCGTTAACCACGTCGGGTGAGTCGTTGATGGGGGGCAAAAGGCCCGATTCGCTCGCGAGCGTAAGCCTGGTTGGATCCGGTGTCGCGCGTTCGCTCGTGCGATAGAGCGCAGAGAGAATGTCTTCGCGCGCGATACGAACCGAGAGAGAAACCCGGCGGACAAACTTGCTCGCGATGCCATACCGCGGTGCAAAGATAACCGCGAGTCCAAACTGAACTCCCGCGGTTGCTGCAACCATACCCGCAATATTGGTCTCGAGGAACAGCGCGACGATGTACCCAAGTGTCGCAGCAGTCGTGGCGAAAAGAGCCGCGTACCACAGCATCCGTCCCAGTCGATCCGTCAGCATGTGCGCCGTTGCACCCGGAGCCACCAGCATCGCGATGACAAGGATCGAGCCAAGCACCTCAAAGCTCACAACGCTCGTGGCGGCGGTCGCCGCGAGAAGGCCAGCTTGAATCGCCCAAGGCGTGAACCCCAGCGCGCTCGCGAGCCCCGCGTCGAACGTCGTGATCCGCAGTTCTTTATAGAAGAGCGTGATCATGCCGACGTTGACCAACGCCGCTCCAAGCAGCCAAGGGAATGAGCGAGGCACTTCGATGACATGGCCAAGAATCGTGTAAGGCTCGGTATCCAGCGGGATCAGTTCCGCCAAGCCATAGAGCACGCAACCAGGATCAAGATCGACACTGCTGGCGTAGAGCGAAATCAACACAACGCCCGTAGCGAAGAATAACGAAAATGAAACGCCCAACGCCGCATCTTCGCGCACGCGCCTGGCCTTGGTCAACGCCGCAGATACGCCTGCGCTCGCCATCCCTGCAAGCGCGGCCCCCACAAGCATGACAAGTGGCGACCTGCTGGAACTAATCAGAAACGCGATCACAAGCCCAGGCAAAACCGCGTGCGAAATCGCGTCCCCTAACATGGACATCCGCCGAAGTACAAGAAAGACGCCAGGCAGCGCGCAGGCAATAGCGCACACAATGAGGCACGCGAGTGTCCAGACTTCGCCCGCGCCTAGTGGCCAAACCCAAGCGAGCACAAGAGGTTGCGTGGCAATATGTTGCGCAAAGGTGCCCATTATGCCACACCTTTTCCAGATGTGTTCCCCGTGGAACACACGCGTGCCGACTGACTTTCTGATAGTGCGGAACGATTTCGACGTTGGCGGATGAAGGCCGCAATGACCCCCGCGCGAGGCGCGAAGCAGAGTGAAAGAAAGAAGATCACTCCTGCAACAAGGATGATGGTCGGGCCGGTTGGCCAACCTTTAGATAGGCTTGTCTTGGGTACTGGGAGAACACCCGATGCGATGGTGCCGACGACTGCGGCGAGCATGCCGATGATGCCAGCGATGATGAGCGTGGTTGAGAATCGATCGGTCCAGAAACGCGCGGCGGCGGGTGGAATGACAAGCAGCCCGACGATCATGACGACGCCGACGGCTGGCAAGCCTGCGACGGTGGTGAGCGCGACCAGAGTCATGACGAGCGCGTCGAGAATGCCCATGCGCCAGCCGAGAGATTGGCCGAAATCGCGATCAAAGCAGAGAGTGCGAAGTTCTTTGTGCAAGATGGCGACGATGATGAGGCAGGTGACGGTGACACCAGCGATGGTGAGGGCGTCGGAGCGAACCATGGTTGCGGCTTTGCCGAAGATGAAGTCGTCGAGGCCTGCACGCGAGCCGCTGGTGAGGCCTTGGATGATCTGGGAGAGAACGATACCGACGCCGAAGAAGCAGCCGATGACGAGTGCGATGGCGGCGTCTTCTTTAATGCGGGTGTGGCGACGGATGAGCGCGATGAGCCAGGCGGCGAGTGTTCCGACGATAAATGCACCGAGGAGCAGTCCGGGCAGGTTTCGTTCGCCGAGGATGAGAAAGGCGATGCAGACGCCTGGAAGTGCAGCGTGTGCGACGGCGTCGCCGACAAGGGCGCGGCGGCGAAGGACGCCGAGCGTGCCAACAACGCCGGAGCACAGGCCCAAGAGGCCTGCGCCGATTACTACTACGCGGGTGTTCGCGTCTGAGAAGGAGATCAGGCGTATGAGAACGTCAAGGTCCATGTGGGAAGAAAGGTAGAATTGAAAAAAGCGAAAAGCGAAAAACAAAATTTAAAGCATCAAGGCAAGAAGCAAAAAAGCGGTAATCAACACCACGCGTTGGACATCGTGACAAGACATAAGGCGCTATGCATTAGGGCACTGATGGCACTGCGCCATCGTGTGCAAGGCGGATGGCTTCGGCGGTTTGATCGATCACTGTGAGGCGGCCGCCATAGGTTGCGTGGAGGTTGTCACGAGTGAAGGTGGCGGCGACGGACCCGGAAGCTACAAGGCGGACGTTCAAGAGCAAAATGTGATCGAAATATTCGGGCACGGTGCTGAGATCGTGGTGGACGGCGATGACGGTTCTGCCTGTGTCGCGCATCGCGCGGAGGACATCGACGATGGTGCGTTCGGTGGTGGCGTCGACGCCGGCGAAGGGTTCGTCCATGAGATACACGTCGGCGTCTTGCGCGAGTGCTCGGGCGAGGAATGTGCGTTGTTGTTGTCCACCGGAGAGCTCGGAGATCTGTCGAGCGGCGAGGTCTTGCATGCCGACGCGTGCGAGGCAATCGAGAGCAGCGGCGCGATCGGCCTTGCCTGGGCGACGGATCCAGCCAAGGCGTGCGTAGCGGCCCATGGTGACAACATCGAGAACGCTTGCGGGAAAGTCCCAATCGACGCTCTCGCGCTGCGGAACATAGCCGACGCGGCGGCGAACTTCGCGGAGAGGCTTGCCGAGAACTTCGACCTTACCGCTGGCCATGGGGACGAGGCCGAGGATGGCCTTTAAGAGCGTGGACTTTCCAGCGCCGTTTGGGCCGATGATCGCGACGAGTTTGTGCTGCGGGATACAGACATCAACATCCCAGAGCACGGGCTTGCGGTGATAGGCGACGGTGGCGTCATGGACTTCGATCGCGGGGATCGAGATCGGAGTTGTGCGTGGAGTATTTTGTGCTTGAAATGTGGTCATATTAAGCAGTTGATTGGCGGGAACTAAGTGAAGGTTGCGATAGAAAATTTATTGCTTGCACGATTCCGAAGGTGGTGCTGGGTGGATGAGGCTTGGGTCGGATTTGGGCGAGAGATTTGGGGAGGTATTTACAGGTTCTTGCGGAGTTTCGGGCTTTATTGGCTCTGCTGGGGAAGGGAGAACAGGTTGCGGCTGTGTTGGCTTGAGGATTTCTATTTGAGGAGCTGCATCGGCGGGCGCGAGAGCTTTAACGATTGTGGAGACGTTGTGGCGGAACATGCCTAGGTACGTGCCTTCGGGCGTGTTGGGCGCGCCCATGGCGTCGCTGAAAAGTTGGCCACCGATGATGACGTTGTGCCCGCGAGCTTTGGCGCCGGCGACGAGGGATTCGATGGTTTTGCGTGGGACGGAGCTTTCGACAAAGACAGCGGGGATTGTGCGTTGGACGAGCATGTCAACGAGGGTGTTCACGCCCTGTATGCTGATTTCGCTTTCGGTGGAGATGCCTTGGAGAGAGTTAACTTCGAGATCGAATGCTTGGCCGAAGTAGCCGAAGGCGTCGTGTGCGGTTACCAGGACGCGACGGTCTTTGGGAATGCGAGACAACTCGGCGGTGGCCCACTTTTTGAACTCAGCTAACTCGAATATGTATGCGTCGGCGTTGGCGGAGTAGAGGTCTTTGCTGGCGGGATCAAGCTCGATGAGGGCGTCGCGGGTGCGAGTGATGGTGAACTGCCAAAGGTCGGGATCGAACCAGACATGAGGATCAAAGTGGCCTGCGAACTCGGGTGGCTCGCGGAGCCGATCTTCGGGAATTGTGTCGGTAACTTGGACGGTTGGTTTCTTGCGGGCGAGGCGCACGAGCACATCGGCCATGCGGCCTTCGAGATGTAGGCCGCTGTAGAGGATGAGGTTTGCGTCTTGGAGAAGGCGGACATCGCGTGCGGAGGCTTTGTAAAGATGGGGATCCACTCCTTCGCCCATGAGGGTTGTGACAATGACGCGCGAGCCACCGACACGCGTAGCGATGTCGCCGACCATGGCTGTGGTGGCGACGATGCGGAGAACGGGAGATTGGTTTGCTGCAGGCAAGTCTGGAATGGTGGGATTGGTAGCAGTGGTGGGGGTGGTGGGAGCAGGCAAGGCAGTGGACGTGGGCGCGGCTTGATATACCAGTTTTTGCGCGACGTCCGATGGCAGAGTGTTTTGGGCAAGTGCGTATGTGGGCATGCACAGCAGGATGAGAGCGGCGAGTGCACCTTGATACGACATGAATTTCGCAGGTGCAAACACACGGAATACAGTGGATTGTTGCATAGGTGTCCCTTCTTGTAGCGTCTTCTGCAAAGTGTAACCACGGCTACAGTTTGAGATCATGATAGTCACGTTGGCATGGCGGGGCCAGAGCGCGTCGTCCAAAGATGTAAACATGGGTACATATTGCAGCTATCGGCACAAACAGGATGTCGGATTGGCCTATAGTTTAGTGAATGCCAACTGCACGAGCGCAAAATAGGACATCGGCGGGCACCCGCACACACAATCCCTTGGCGAAACCGGCCATTAGGACGAAGGCGGCTCTTGCCAAGGGTGAGGTTACTCAGAAACGGGCCACGTCGAGGACCACATCGAGGGCAACGATTGGCCGTTCCGCCGCGACCGCAGTTCAAGTGTCGACCGCGGTGTGCCATAAGCGAGTGCGTTCGGCTCACGCGACCGAAACCGCGGAGGATTACACCGAAGTGATCGCCGACTTGATCGCTATCAATGGCGAGGCACGTGTGGTCGACGTGGCACGAAAGCTTGGTGTTTCGCATGTGACAGTGACACGCACCGTCGCGCGTTTACAGCGTGACGGATGGTTGAAAGCTCAGCCCTATCGCGCGATTTTTTTAACAGACGCGGGTGCCAAGCTGGCGGTGCGAGCCAAACGTCGGCATGACGCGGTGGTACGGTTTCTGATTGCCTTAGGCGTGGATGAGTTGACTGCGCACGCCGACGCGGAGGGGATCGAGCACCACGTTTCGCCCAAGACGTTGGCGGCACTGGAGCGATTTGCTGCACGTGCCGAATAGGCTTGTAATCTGGATTTGGTGTGGGTTTGGCAACGGCCGGGAGCCGCTTGTTCGATGGGTATATGTGATTATGTTTTGGTGCGTGAGCCGTAGCAACTCGTGCTCATTTGTGTTACCATGCTGACATGACACCAACATCGAGTCGTCGTGATCGGGTCGCTCACTCACGTTCAGTGATTGCCGCTTCGGCGTGTTTGATCGCTGCGGGCTTGGCGATGAGCAACGCCGCGTACGCGCAGAATATCGGTCAGATCTGGAAGAATGATTGTGCCTCTTGCCATGGCGAGCGTGGCGCGGGTGGCAAGACTTCTGCGGGGGCGGACGTACCTTCGTTACTTGATGACGCGTGGAAGACCGACGGCTCAGATCGCGCGCTCTTCGACGCCATTAAGACCGGGATGCCTGGTGTTGAAGGGCACGCATTTTCGCCTGCAAAGACCGATGCGCAGATCTGGTCGACGGTGGTGAACCTCCGCGAGATTCGTGCGCGTGATGCGCGTAAGCGCAACGGCTCGCCGACTGCGAAGGATGGCGTGTACACATCGAAACTGGGGAAGTTCTCGGTCGAGGAAGCGATTCCAGGCGGGCTTGATGTACCTTGGGCAGTTGACTTTGTGCCGATGCAGACTCCCAATGGGCTCAAGGATTTAGCTGGCGCGATGTTGGTCACCGAGCGTGCGGGAACGTTCCGCGTGGCGACCAAGGCGGACCCCAAAGCCGCGACGTGGACCTTGTCCGAGCCGGTTGCTGGCATGCCCAAGGTTGCCCCGATTGGTCAAGGCGGGTTGATGGACGTTGCTGTTCACCCCGACTTTGCGAGCAATGGATGGATTTATCTCGGGCTTTCTGATCCTGTGAAAGTTGTTGAAGGTGCCAAGCGCAGTGGTGCGGCGATGACGATTGTTGTTCGTGGCAAGCTCGAGCGCGACGGTACGGCGTGGAAGTGGACCAATCAGGAAACGATTTACCAAGCTGCTCAGGATAAGTACACGTCCGGTGGCCTTCACTTTGGATGCAAGATTGTGTTTGATCCGCCCACGCCGAGCAAGGCTGGTGCGCCGGTCAAGGATCGATACGTTTTCTGGAGCATCGGCGAACGCGGGCAGGGCAAGCACGCGCAAGACCTCACTCGTCCCAGTGGCAAGGTCCATCGTTTGCACGATGACGGGCGAATCCCCGCGGATAATCCCTTCGTTGATGAAGAGTCAAAGGCTAAGGGGTACGACGGCGCGATCTGGTCCTATGGCCATCGCAATCCGCAGGGACTTCACTTTGATCTGGATGGCAATCTGTGGGACACTGAGCATGGGCCACGCGGCGGCGATGAAGTAAATCTGGTGCAAAAGGGGAAGAACTACGGCTGGCCAATGGTCTCGTTTGGGATCGAGTACTCGGGTTCGCCTCGCGCTACGCCTTGGCCGGAAGATGCTGGTAAAGAGATCGTGATGCCTGTGTTTGTGTGGCTGCCCTCGATCGGCGCGAGCGGATTGGACGTGGTTCGACCGGGGCCGGATGGCGAAGCCTTCCCGATGTGGAAAAACGATTTGATCGCTGGCGGTTTGTCTGGGGCGAATGTTGATCGCATCCGCATTCGCGATGGCAAACTTGTTGAACGCGAAGAGTTGCTGCGAGGCATGGGCCGCGTGCGCGATGTGGCCACTGGGCCAGATGGCTCGGTGTATATTGTGCTCAATGATCCGGACAAGGTCTTGCGGATGGTGCCCGTTAAGTAAAGCAGCAAGCGAAGGACATCGGTATCAACTAGGGTCGCTCGCGCGATGAATTGCCCGCAAATACAGAGTGCTCTGCGTCAGACGCAGCGTGCGCACACGCCAAAGAGCACGAGTTCGTGCCCTTCAACCTTGAACCCAGGGGGGCAAAGCTCGGCGAAATCTCCTGGGCACTGGTACACCTCAAAGACCTTTGTGCACACACGGCAATAGAGGTGGTGATGGTGGCCTTGCCCGGTGAGTTCGTAGCGAGGGGATTGGCCTGGGATCTCGACGACACTTACGAGCCCTTCGTCTGCGAGGAGTTTGAGCGCGCGGTACACGGTCGCCATGCCTAGGCCTGGGGCTGCTTGTGCGGCGACGTCGAGGATCTCGCGGGCGGAAAGCGGTCCCGGGCCTTTGGCGAGGGCATCGCGCACGGCTTGGCGCTGCGGGGTATGTCTTTGGGATTGGCGTTGTGTCTGGGTTTGGGATTGGCGTTGTTGCGACTCGCTGGCTTCATGTGCCGGGTCTGCGCAGGCATCGGTGCAGCGATGGACATGGGCAGTAGCCGCCTTGGTGTTCACGCGGAAGGGAAAATCCGCCTTCTTACGGCGCGATTCGTTCGTTGCTTGTTTTGCTGCGCGAACTGGACTTGCCGGGAGAGGCTTGGAACGCTGAATTGGTGAGGGCACTTTCGCCATGCAAAATAATAGTCTTATAAAGGCTTGTGGACGTTGCTTGGAGTTGCGTGCTGCGTTTGGCTCTGTCTAGGTTCGAGGAGGATCAATCGTTCACCGGGCATGGCTGCGGGTGGACCGGGGTTGATCACGGATGCAGTCGGCAAATCGTGGTCTGGTTCGCGCAGGCGCATGAGCAGCGGAATGGTGCAGATTCGTGCCGCCGTTGAAACCCAAAAGACCATCGCGTATGCGGCGCGAGATTCGCCGGCGGCGAGAAACAACCCTGCGCCCGCAAGCGAGCCGCCAGACTTGCCCAGCTCGTTTCCTGCGGCAAAGAGCGTGAGCATGCTCGTGCGTTCTTCGGGTTTGAGCATGACGTAATTGAGGAGGAACATCGAGAGCTCGATCCCAGCCCACACAATGCCGAAGGTAATCTGTCCTACGAGGAGCAGGATTGGGCTCGTGGTTGTGAGCCAGAAGAGTGAGCCTGGCACGACGAGCAAGCCCGACACGGCTAGGACTTTGCGTGGGCCAAATCGCCGGGCCAGTGCGCCGACGGTTGGGAGCGCGATGATCCTTCCCAGAATCGCGCCCGCGAGCAGCCACGAGAGCGCGGGGCCGAGCCATGGAGCCGCTTCAAACATCGGGCGCTGGTCCGCCTTGAGAATGTCGACCATGAAGGGATTGAAGTACGGGCCCGAGATCATTGCAGTAGTATACAGGCTCAATGCGTAGAGCAGGTATCGCCCGTCGGGCGAGTGTTTCATGCGTTTCACGGCGTCAAATGGATGGATCCTTCGCTCTTGCCTGGGAGAGATTATGGGCTCGCTGTATTTGCCCAGGTGATATGCCGAGGCGATGCGAAAGCCGCACGCAATGATGAAAAGCCCGGCGTACACGAGCAGGATCGGGTCGAACGTGGGCGATTCTGTGGGCGTCGCGGCGACATGCTGCTGCGCGTCGATAGGTGAAACCAGGTGCGTGATTAACACGCCTTGGAACAGGATCGAGAGGAGCGTGGCAACGTGGAGGATGCGCGAGCGCTTGGCGAAATATCCAACGCGAACCTTTGGTGGAATAATCGCGCTGACGGTTGTCTGCCACGCTGGACCGGCAGCTGCTCCGAAGGTCCAGTACGCCATCCAGATCATGAAGACGCTCGCTGTCAACAAGTGGATCGAAGCGTGCTCGCGAAACCAAGGCACAAGCCAGGGCCCCGCGACGGCGCACGCGGCCAGTGGGAGGTACATGAGCGCTTGGCCCATGGCGCACCAGTACATGAATCGTGGGAATGATCCGATTCTTCGGATCAAGGCGGGAGCCTTCAATTGCAAGAGTGCGCCGATGAGCGCGGGGAGTGTCGTGATGAGGCCCGCCGCTACTGGGCCAAGGCCAAGACGTAAAGTGAATGGCGCGATGTACACCTCGGCGAGCCCAACCATGATTGCGTAGTACAACCCATCAAGCATGCATGCGCGAAGGTCGCTCCTGAGAATAGTTGCTTTGCGTGATGTCGCCGCGAGGTGCATGGTGGATGTGGTTCGAGTGGACTTGTTACTATTGAGTTTGGTTGAATCGAGAATTGATCGTGCATCAAGGTATAAAGAGCGTGTTGGTTTCGAGGCTCGTCGCAAGCCGCGTGTAGACTTCGATCAATCGGCCACGCGATGGATTTGGGCCGATGGCTTGGCTGAGCCTGCGAGCCAGGCACCCCTTGGCCAGGATTTCGTCGATGGTTGGCTTGGTTTCAGAGGGGACTTCATCGGTGCTTGGTGCATGCTTTGAAGAACTTGTGCTAACTGGACTACCCAGCACGTTCTCCGCGAGATGCCGCCACAGTTCATCTGCTCGGCACGTTGCGTGCGGGTATTCAAGAGCCTTTAAATACCCCTCATCCACGATCATCGCGTGGTCGCCATCTCGAATCGTTGACTGCAAGATGGCGAGCAAAGCCTCAACATCAAAGGCTTGCAACACCTTGGTCCCTGGGCCAATTTCGCCCAGCGTGAGAGCTCGCACGAGTGCGCGGGTTAACGCGACAATCGCGATGTCGGCCTTGGGGCACTCTTGCGCATCGATAACACGAATCTCTATTGCGCCGCGCGAGAAGCGAGCGATGGCTCCGCGTGCGTTGGAAAACTCCTGCCCAAGCGTGCCTTGAGGCTCGATTTTGGCGAGTGCCGCATACAAAGGCTGGAAGATCTTCGCGTCGTACTCGCTACGCGTAAAAACTGCTTCAGGGATCACGCGTGCAGTCGCTTCAGGAACTCGCGTCGCGTTGGTGCGATATGTCTCGAGGCGCGAGTCCATCATGCCGGTGAGCACGCCATCCATAACGGGCGAGGCCGCGGCGATTGCGGGTAAGATCGGCAAAACCATACGGATTGCGGCGTGCAGTCGCCCAAACTCATCCATCGGGTCCGCGTCGCTCGCGAAAGGCAGGTTGATGTGGCACGATTGCAAGTTGGCCCAGCCATGGCGATTGCAGTTGAAGAGTTTGTGAAAGGTCGCGTACACATCGGCGTATGCGTGCTGCCACAAGACCGTCTCACGCGCAGGGTCCATCCAAGGGTGCATTGCGCCCGGGAGCAGCAACAAACCCATCGGCGAGAGCAGTGCGTTGGCTTGTTTTGCAGCGGCGTGGAAGTCGCGCGAAAGAGTCGCGAGCGAACGCACCGGCTGGCTGGTTTTAAATTCAACGACGTGCGCGGTGAGTTCATTGGACCAGCCAATAGGCCCAACATCGACGCCGCCGGGCCAGTTTGAATCGACATTGGGGTTTTCCTCGGGATCTACGACAGCGCCGGGGAGCTTCGCGGCAGCTTGAAGCAAGAGGTCGGCCTTGGG
>JBBRGG010000119.1:0-11069 GCA_038240875.1 Phycisphaerales bacterium
GAGTGCTTGTGAGGCGAGGCCTAGGGCGAGTGTGACGGCAATTGCGCGCGAACTGCGCCAAACAAGGAGTGCGAGGATACTAAGGAGGCCTAGTGGCGCGACCAACATCCACTGAAAGTTCGTCAAGCCACGCCAGCGTTGGATCGCGGGCGCGTCGGCGAGGACTCGCGAATCGGGCGCTATGAGAAGCGCGAGAGCATCGAGCGTGCCGCGATCGGGCTTGTGGGCGGCGGCGTAGCGCGACGCTTGATCGCTGCTCCAGTGAGCGGTGCCGAAGGTGGAAGAAGCGAAGGGGAAGACGGGGTTTCCGCCTTGGGACGCGTTGCGGATGAGCCACGGTGAGAGTATGAGTGTGCCGGTGATGAGACAGAGAGCGATACAAATGGCGATGTGTTTCTTCGCGCGTAGAGCTTCGTAACCATCACGCGATTTTGACCAATTCCAGCAGCCAACGAGCATAGCGATACCGACGGCGGGCGCCCCCATCACGAGTGCGGTTGGCTTGACGCAGCACGCAAGCCCCATGAGTATGCCACAGAGGATGCCACGCGCACGAGGTGATAGGTTCGTTGAAATCGCGCACGCAAGTGCTGCGGCGATGAGGCTCATCATCGCAGCTTCGTTATATGCGATGGTTGAAACGACAACGAGCCAGGGCGTGGTCATGACAATGAGTGCCGCCATACCACCTGATGATTCGGCATCGTCTGCACTCATTTTGATTCGGCGAGCAATTACCATCGCAAGCCCGCAGACGCTTGACGCGGCGACGCACAACATGAGCACTTGCAGAATCTGGCACGAGAGGAGCAGGCGGCCATCGCCAAAGAGAAGCCCCACGGCTTGTTGAGTTACGCCATCGGCTGTGAGTGACGCGCTTTGGGGCGCGCCCGACATCGCGGCCAGATGCACGAACGCAGATTCGACATAGCTGGGCAAGTATGAATAGACATTGTGCGCGACGGGCGCGAGAGAGCCTGCGGCGTACCACTCTTGTGAGAGGGGAAGGTGATAGCTCAGCGCGTCATACCCGCCGTATTCGCTGGCCCACAAGATGCCTGGTGGCACGATCGCGGGGGGGAGCAGCAACAAGCCTAATAACAGCGGGAAGTAGAGCAGTTTAACGTCTTTGCGAGCAAAGTTGTTTGCGTGCGATACATCTTGTATTTGTGAAGCGGCAAGCAACTTGGATGATGCTCGCCATTCGATAAGGCACCAGATGATCGGGCCGAGGATGAGTGCCCACGCGGCGAAGATCGCGGTTGTTCCATGAAGCCCGCCAAAGTAACCGGCGAACCACCAGAGGGCGTGCGTGAGGGCGAGCATGAGGCCCACGCCGAGGGAAGCGGCGACGCCTTGGGGAAGTGTTGAACGCTGCGTTGATGAGACAGGCGCGGTTGATAAGGAGGAGGAGACAGATGTAGCGATCAAGCCTGTATATGTTGAGCCATCACGCGACGAGCCATCGCGCGATCTTACTCTTGAACTCGCACTGGAATTGATACGCATCGAGATCGCGAACCCCAGGCACACGGCGGACGCCATGTACACCAAAGGTATCGGCAGTGAAGCTGCGTACCACGCAAGCATCTCGCTGAGAATCGCTAAGTAGTAGGCAAACCAGCCGATGTCCTTGG
Source organism: Phycisphaerales bacterium (assembly GCA_038240875.1). Taxonomy (GTDB): domain Bacteria; phylum Planctomycetota; class Phycisphaerae; order Phycisphaerales; family UBA1924; genus JBBRGG01. The sequence goes on from JBBRGG010000119.1 coordinate 1,638, forward strand.
GTGTGTCGCCCTTCCAAATCAAAACGCTCAAGGCGAATATCATTGCAATAGCCAACGCTGTTCGCGCTGCACTGAATCGCTTTGGCACGGATTTGTTCAGGTCAGTCGTAGACGTTGTTGGCGATTCCACAGAAACCCCCTATTACAACGTGCTGGCGTTAGACTTGAAGCTGGCTATCGCAAAGGCCATTCGCGTCAACAAATACTGGCGAAACACGCCGCAATCAAGCAGCTATTCTACACGCGAAGGCAACCGCCCCTACTGCGTGCGGTGGAATGAACGTAACATATCGAATGCTTGAACGATCTGCTCCTGATTCCTCGCTCAAAACTACGTCAAAGCACAGCGCCTTGCCGAAGACCTGGCCAAGCCCGAAGCCAAGCCTCATTTCGGCAGCTACGCGAGAACAAGGCTCAAAGCGAAGCACTGCACCAACGCCCGATGCGTATGGCTTTTCGATCATCGAGCCGCTGTGCGCGGTCTTTCGCAGAGCGCTCAAGGGCGAGGGGCTTAAATATACTCCCGAGCGTGCGAACGTGTTGAATGTCGTGCTGGGGTTTGAGGGGCTTTTTGAAGCCGAGCAAGTGCTTGATCGCGTGAAGGGCGATGGCTTTCGCGTGAGCAAAGCAACGGTGTATCGCACGCTCAAACTCTTGGCCGAGGCGGGCATAGTTCAGCGAGTCTTGCTCGATAGCGAGCAATCACATTATCAGCTTGTGTATGGCCAAGGCGCGCCCAAGCACATCCTCGTGCGGGTTGATTCCAACAGCGTGACTGAGATCGAAGTCCCCGGACTCGAAGAAGTTGTGCACGCGGTGTGCGCGGCGCGCGGGTTAGAGCTCGCAGGATTTCGATTGCACATGTACGCGACAGATGCTGCAAGCATGAAATGATCGAGAAGATACGAGGCAATAACCTGCGAAGAGTTCTTTAAATCGTACTTGGAACAGACGGCAAAACGCGAAATGAAAGTACTGTGAAAAAATTCTCTTGGAGAGAGAGGGTGCCCGAGACTGCATTGATCAAACGTGGATTCAGATTACTTGGCAGTGTCGCCGACGATACCTATTTTGTCGATGCCTAGCGATCGCGCGGTTTCGTGTACCTGAACGACATTGGCATACGGCACATTATCCGAAGCCTTCACCAGCACGATCACGTTCGATGGTCCGCCTGGTGCAGGGCTAGGCGTTGATGGATCGCTCGAAGAGCTTTGCTCCGTCGCTTGTTTAATAGCCAAAGCAAGCGCGAGAGCAACACTATCGATGTTCGTTGCTGCCGCACCATCGATCAATACCATCGCAACCCCGTCTTGCATGATCAACTCGATGCGAACGGTGATGGACCGAGCAACCTCTGGCGATGCGGTACCGGCGGGCTTGGGGAGATTGGTTTTGAGGAACCACTCCGGTCCCAAAATCGCGGCGCTTGTCATGAAGAAGATGAGGATGACCATCACAACGTCGACCATCGGCGTCATGTTTGGGCCAGCGTGTTGCTCATACATCGCGAGCGCGTTGCGGCGTGGGCGGTGTGCACTCATGGTGTAGTGCCCCTTTCACCTTCGCGTGATGCAACCAAGAGGAGCGTGCTCACGCCCTCGGCCCGGCAGGCTTCAACGATGGGCTTGACACGGCCATATGCCAGGGAACGATCGGCGCGCAAGTGAACGGCGGCGTCGGGGCGAATGCGCATGGCGACTCGGATCGCTTCGCGCAAAACCGAATCTTGCTCGGCTTGGTTTTTGTCTGTGAGCTTGACGGCTTCGCCGCCTACTTCGACGTTGAGCGCGCCGCCCGCTGCAGGGCCAATGGAAATGATGATTGGGGCTGCTGCTTCTTGGTTTGCTCCGGACCTCGCGCCAGGCAGATCAACGGGAAGCTGACGATCCGACGCGAGCTTGGCGACGATCAAATAAAACACAATCAGGCACATCACAACGTCGATCAAAGGCGTGACGTTGATCTTTGTGCCATCGCCCCCCTCACTTCTCCCGCTCCCAACGCCACCACTCGCGCGTGAAAGCCCGCCCCGACGCGAAGATCGTCCGGCATTGATCCAAAGTTGGCGAGAACGCATACGCATGGAGTGGAGCTATCAACGGCGGAAAGATCGAGGTGAACTGATCGATTTGAAAGCATTGTGAAAAAATAGAGTTAATGTAATCGAATTGACCGCGATTATTCAGTCCGGGGTTTCGAACGGGTCATCTTCGTGACGGACCAGTATCTGCTTCATGTCGCGCACGGCTTCACGTAAGCCCACATAGATCGCGCGCGACACAATCGCGTGCCCGATGTGCAATTCTGCAATGCCAGGCATCGACGCGATCGGGCCAACGTTGGCGTAATTGAGCGCGTGACCCGCGTTAAATCGCATACCTGCGGCGCGAATCGCCCCGCCAGCAATCGCGACGCGTTCAAGCTCGGTCGCGAGGCGATCATCGAGAAAGTCGCCACCCGCACGCAGGAAATGAGCCGCATAAGGCCCGGTGTGGATCTCGCACACATGAAAGCCAGCCTTGCGGGCTGCTTCGACCTGATGAAGATCCGCATCGATGAACGCGGAAACAACACACCCGGCAAGCTTGAGCCCAGCGACCGTGCCGGTGAGCGCTTCGAGATTGCCCGCGACATCCAGCCCGCCTTCGGTCGTAACTTCGCGTCGACCTTCAGGAACGATCATCGCGGTGTGTGGCCGCAGCGCACAAGCAATCGCTGCCATCTCGTCGGTTGCACCCATTTCGAGATTCACGCGAACTCGCGCCAATTGCCGAAGCAGCGACGCGTCACGATCCGTAACATGTCGGCGATCTTCACGCAGGTGGATGGTGATCCCGTCGGCTCCGCCCAGCTCGGCTTCGTGCATCGCGCGAATGAGGTCAGGCTCGCCAAAGTCGCCGCCCAACCCCGCAGGCGTGGCGCTCAAGCCCGAGTCGCGATAGCGTGCCTGGCGAAGCGATGCGACGTGATCGATATTGACGCAGAGTTGGGGCATCCCAGAGGATATGGCGTCGAACCGGTGCGAATCCGACTTTGATTCAGCGTGCGAAAGATCACTTTACATGCCGCAGCGTTCTTTCCACATGTCACGCAAGGCGGCTTCAAACTTGCGTGCGTACGCCGCAGGATCGCAGACAGCGAGCGTCTTGGGCTTGCCGGTAAGCTCGAAAACTCGCGGGCCACACATGCGTGCACGCATGCTCTCTTGCAACTCGCGTAGTCGCGGGCGATCATTCGCGAGCCTGGCCGCCACCTTGACAAACTGGTCGGTGTCGCTGGCTGTAAGCTCGTCTAGACCAAGAGCAGAATTGATTGATGCGCCCACGCGGGCCCGGTGTGTGCCGCCTCGTAGCGCGATCACGGGTACGCCCATCCAGCACGCCTCGAAGGTCGTTGTCGTGCCGTTGTATGGGAAAGCGTCGAGGCCGATGTCCATATCTAGGTACGTCGCCATGTGCGAGCGAATGTCGCTGGTCCAGTCGGCAAATCGAAGACGGCTCTCATCAAGCCCCGCATCGATGAACTCGCGGATCGTGCGGGCCTTAAGCTCGTTGGAAAGCGAAGCCTGCTTGATGAGCAGTGTCGAGCCAGGCACTTCGTGCAGCACGCGAACCCATGCGCAAAGTGCCTCGTCCTGCACCTTCATCATTCGATTGAATGAGCCAAAGACGATCGGGCCGTCGTCGGTGAGATTGATTAAATTTGGCCTATTGGTTGAGTTGTTAGCTTGGCCGCGATGAAGCCCAGCGCGCGGCACTAAAGGTGGACACTGCAATTGAGGTGGCGGCGTATAGCACAGAAAGCAACCGGGCAGTCGCTTGAGCCGCTCGGTGCTGTGCAAGGCATTTTCTTCGGGGTCCGTCACGCCGTCGACGATGCGCCAGTCCATCGTCGAAAGCCCGGTCGTGTTTGGATACCCAAGCCAATTGCACTGGATCGGCGCGACCCGTGGCGACAGCGCGCCCATCGCGTGGCCGCCACTGAGGCCTGCGCAATCAATCAAGATGTCCAGCTGCGCTTCGTACAACCCTCGCGCCACGTCGTCCGTAGATAACTCGGCTAGGTCCCACCACTCGCTCACGTCCTTGAACCGCTCGAAGCCACGCGTGTGCCGATTCGTCGACAGGCACACTGGCGTGAACTTTCGACGATCTATATGCAATATCGGCGCTTGCAAAAACGATGCGCACGCGTGCTCGCCGAAGTCGCCCGAGAGAAACCCAACTCGCAAGTTCTTGTTCGCATCCCGAGGTTGTGCGATGGGCCACTGTCCTCGTGCAGCGAACGCCGCTTCGTATCGAGCCGCGTGGTCCTTATGCATCTGGCGATGCGCAAGTGGATCCACGCCATCGAGAAAGTTCGTGGAAAAACAGCGGATCTCCGAAAGTTCGTTGGACCCTGGAAACTTCGATAAGTATTCGTTCGCGACCGCGACAACTTTGCGCACGCGCCCGATATGAAAGAGGGTTGACGCGTATCCCTCGGCTACATCCGCTCGCTCGGTAAACCGCGCCAACGCCGACTTGAAGACCGCGTCCGCGTCCTCGAATCGATCAAGGCTGATCAGGCACCGCCCGCACGCAACTTCCAAGTCCGCTTGCATAGCGTCGGCGCTCAAGCTTCGTACGAACGCGACGAGAGCTTCATCGAACCGCTTAACAGACATCAACAAGTTGCCACGGATGCGATGGATCATCGCAACATCCGCGGGCTCTGCTGGCGAATCCACTGCCCGCTCCAGGCACGCGATAGCCTCGCCCGCTCGCCCATGAGCACCATGGATCATCGAGAGATACAAGTTCGCGAGCGCGTCGGTGGCGTCTTCACGAATTCGTGCGTCGATGCGCGACATCGCGCCGACTTCATCGCCTGTGTTCAAGCACGCGAGCACGCCTTCGCGAAAGGCGAGCTGGTTTGTCACTGGAGATGGAAGAGCGTCATCTGCCTGCATATTTTCATCCGGAACTGCTGTGACCGCTCGGGTTTTTTTAACACCGCTTGGCAACGTGTTATGGGCGAGCGCTGCCCCTGGGCAGCCTTGGCTCAAATTCCTTGGCAACCTTCTCCCAGCCAATCAGTTTAAAGTTCTGGTTCTTACCGCTAGCCGAGCCATCTTGTACAACGAGCAAGCCAAAGGGATAAAGCGCACCCAAGCTCGCGCTAGTGGCGTCGACGCCATCGGTTTCATCGACCGCGTCGATGCCGGTCACGCCAACCACGCGAAAGCTCCCGACGTAGCGATTGGCAAGTGCTCGTTCGTACACCGCGAACGTACTCGAACCCTGGCTGGAAACGATGATCACGCCGGAATCAAGACCCGTTGCCTGAGCCGCTCTGGAATTGTTCCCGGTTACATAAATAGCGATCCCTTCGACGTCGGCCTTTAGCGGCTGGTCTGCACCCGTCCGCGCGATCAGCACGTACGCGCTCCCTTTGGATTTATCCGCCTGAGCGCCCTCTTGCGGGCTAAGCCGAATCGAAATTGGCTTCGTGGCGTCGGGCTCGGTGCCAGGCGTTGCGATGTCATTCGACACCAAAGGCAATCGCCACACGCCGACGTCTTCTTCTGATGCATACACCACGCCCATCGCATCGTCGGCGACAAGCCCTTCAACCTCAGAACTGAACTCGATCGTGCGCACAAGCCTCGCCACAAAGACGCCCGCTTCCATTACCAATTCGTGCTGAACTACCTTGCCATCGCGATTGCTGGTAAATGCGTAGGTCGCAAGCCCTCTGGGCGTTTGAACCTGAGCCAAGCACATGCCATAAGGTTCGACGAGCCCAATGGTCGTTTTGGTGCCTGGTGCATCGACGAGCGTGCCATTGTCTTCGTTCATAAGCCAGAGCCGAAGCGCGTTAGAGTCGCGATCCGAACCGACCACGAGCACGCGTGGCTTGCCATCAACGAGCACGCCTGATCGAAGATCGATATTATTGATGCGTCCAACCTTTAGCGATTGGATCGTCGCGCCGTCGAGGCCAAAGACGACTACACCACCTTTCTTATCAGACGCAACGATTCGGCTCTGGGTCGCGTCCGTTGAATTAACCCAGATCGCAACGTCGTCTGCGGCGTCACCCGTGCTCGTTACCGGCTCGGTTTGTGCGCTTGCTTGAACTTCTACGACCTTGCCAGCTTTGTTCTGGGCGTGCACGGGCGTTGCCAACAAACCGACGTACAAAGCCGTGCTTAAGGCCACAAGCACGCCCACCTTGAACTTTGAAGCAAGTACGCGCAAGACTCGTTCACAGCCGGTCCTTAATGTCAATTCTCGAATCAGCATGCCCAAGCGTAGAACCCCTACTCTTTACATACGCATGTGCCCTAGCCGCCAATCCCACGCAAGTTCTGAGCAAAGCAAACAGCCAAGCTCCGGGCAAGCCTCGCAACAAGGCTCACAAAGCCCAGCCAAGCCTGCCGACTTGCTTACAACAGCGACAGCCGAGTTGATCGATTCGATCCAAGCAGGCGAAGCCGCGAACCAACGCGCGAGGACGCACGCCGCGATTCCGACTTCCGATACGATCGACGTTTCCTTTGTGTTGCCTTGCTTGAACGAAGCGAAAACTCTCGCCGCGTGCATCCACTCCACCAATGCATGTGGCACTTCGCTTGGTTTGCGATTCGAGACCATCATCGCCGACAACGGCTCGACCGACGGCTCGCAGGCAATCGCCCTTCTACATGGAGCGCGCGTCATTAATGTTCGCGTGCGTGGCTACGGTGCCACTCTTCGCGCGGGCTTTGCCTCGGCACGCGGCACGATGATCGTCATGGGAGACGCCGACCAGTCGTATGACTTTCGTGAAGCCGCCCCGATGCTCACGCGGCTTGCCAACGGCGCGGACATGGTCATGGGTTCGCGCATGCCCGCTGGCGGCGGATCCATCATGCCCGGAGCCATGCCCTGGAAACATCGCTACATCGGCAACCCCGTGCTCTCAACCCTTGGCCGATTCCTCTTCCGAACACCGGTCACTGATTTTCACTGTGGCTTGCGCGCACTCACGCGGTCGACCGCCCACCGCCTTGATCTGCGCTCCGATGGCATGGAGCTCGCGAGCGAGATGGTGGCGCGAGCCGCGCTCTTGGGCCTGCGCATCGACGAGGTTCCCATCACGCTGCACAAAGATGGCCGCGACCGCCCGCCTCACTTGCGTTCGTGGCGCGATGGGTGGCGTCACTTGTCCTTCATGCTGTGTCTTGCGCCGCGTTGGACGCTGCTCGCGCCGGGTGCGTCATTGCTCGCACTGGGCGTGTTCCTGATCGTGCTCGTAGGCGCCGGGCCGCTGGCAATCGCGGGTATTCGGCTCGATATTCACACGCTCATCGCCGCGTGCATGATGGTGCTCGTGGGCACACAAGCCATGCTTGCGTCACTCGCGGCACGAGGGCTTGCTCTCTCGACGCGCATCGGCCCGCCGCCCAAGGCCGCGGTGTATGCACTTGGTTTGCTCACGCCATTTCGCGCACTGTGCATCGGGCTAGGGCTTGGAATCGCGGGCCTTGTGCTCATCGCGCTACCCATGACCAACTGGATCAACGCTTCGCTAGGCGATCTTGACCAATCGCAGACGCTTCGCCCGATGATCCTTGGGTGCACGCTTATGGCTCTTGGCGCGCAGGTCGTGTCAACCGCTTGGCTGCTCGCGATGCTTCGTGTTGCGCGACAGAGTTTGTAAGCGGGCACGCAAAGAGGTTTAGTTCCCAAGCAGTTCGTACCGGTCTGGTGCGCGAGGCACAAAGACGAGCACGATCCATCTTCTGGTCGTGGTGGGATCGCCAACCACGCCCGTTGCGCCTTTGGGCACTGCTTTGATCGTCGTCGCTGAATCGCCATAGGCATCGGTCAAAATACTGGGACCAAGCCGCATACTCGTCGAGGGCCTAGGACCTTGGAAACCAACGCCACCCATGCCGTTTGAGTTTCCATTCGCTGAACTGCTGTCGGGCTGCTGGGCCATCCAGCCACCGCTCGCCCCCTGCTCGGCACCATCGTTTCCACCGATCGGTTCCAGCCCGGCGTCACGAGCGACTACGACGAGCGCGACCTCGCCACTGAGCGTGCCGATCATCGTTAGCCTGCGAATAAGCAAGCCCTCACGCTCAATCCCCGGCTCATTTGTATCGCCTTTAAGAAGTTCTTCCAATGACTTGCCACGCTGGACCGAGCCTTCGAGATGCTGGGGCATGACCTCGACGCGGACCGCAGCGCCCACGGATTCATCACGCGAAAGCGAAACACGCTGTGCACTCTCCCTGCTTGTATCGAAATCAGTCGCTTCTTGACGATCAAGCTGCACTTGCTGAGCCATGCTTGCGCCAGGCACGAGCCATGTCCGCATCAATAGCCGCATCCGTCCGGATGAGAGCGTGACCGGCCCATTATCCAGCGCGAGCGTGCGTGAACCACGCCAATCTGGCCCGCGGCAAACTTCGGTCCAATCTGTAGTTTCGCGCATCTGCTGGTCTTGCCTTGAACCCGAGGCGAGCAGTATCGCCTCAAGCGATGAAAGCCGCTCCACGGGCACGCCGATCAGCTCGATCCCGTTTGTACGCCAGAGTTCAACGGTCGTTGGTTCAATAGGCGGCGCGACCGCGACCGCGGCAATCGCCGCTCGCCAATCCGGCTTGAGGAGGTATCGCTTCTGGTTCGCCGGATCTTGGTTAGAAGCTTTTGGGTTCGGGTTGGCCTTGTCGCTCGACGAACGTGGAGGCGTGGGCCGGTCACTGGTGGCGCCGCGCGAACGTTGTGGTGCTTCGTCATCACTTGGCGAGGTTGGGCCAGCCTGTGCCGCTTGGCCCGCGGCATTATCTTTATTTGCTTCGGCTGAGTTGGGATCGATTTCGATCGTTCGTGTCGAGCCGCGGGCGTCATCGATGAGCCATGTGCGAACCACCAACCCAAAGTCTTGCACAGACGCGACGCCATTGGACCCGATTCTCGATCCACCAGCCAAACCCAATAGGTCGCTCTGGCTAGGCGTATCCGCGCCAGAACCATCTGAGCCGCACGCCGCGAGCAACCCGCATATTCCCGCAAACAACCCGTTCGCGCAGTATGCACTCGCGCGACGCTTCATTTGACACTTTCCTGCGCCGTTGGCTGTTCTGGATGTGTTGCGTGGATCTGCCAATGGTCCCTCGTTCGTACTATCGACGCTCGCGCGAATTGGCTGACACGAATTGGCTGACACGAATTGGTTAGCCAATACAATTACATCGTATTAATCCGGTCGATCAGTCGGCGGACCGTACCAAACTTTGAGCGCGTGTGCGTGAAGACCAGCCTTGGCTGCGCGAGGTTGTCCACCTCGCCTTCCAAAGGCAGGCTCATCTTCATTTCGCCTACCTTGATGAGCATCTTGAATTCTTCATTCAGCTTGGCGATATCCGCCTCGGCCAGCGTCTTCTTCAGGCGAATC
>JBBRGG010000120.1:0-10984 GCA_038240875.1 Phycisphaerales bacterium
GGCGAAACGAGCTTGCTATCCGCATGAGCGAGCTCTCGATCCGAACGCGCGAACAGCTCGGGATTCCGGCAATCGTCGATGATCTGGCCCGAAAGCCCAATGGCCTGGTCATTCTCTCTGGTCCAACAGGCGTCGGCAAAACCACGACGCTGCATTACATGCTCGATCTCATCAACGCCGAGCGACCCACCAAAATCGTAACCATCGAAGACCCGATCGAATACGTTCACACCTTTAAAAAATCGATCATCGTTCAGCAAGAACTCATGGTGGACGTGAGCGACTTCACCACAGCGTTGCGACATGTATTGCGGCAGGATCCCGACGTGATCGCCGTCGGCGAGATGCGCGATCCTGAAACGATCTACACCGCGCTTCTCGCGGCGGAAACCGGGCACCTAGTCATCGCGACCTTGCACACGCCCGGTGCTGCCGATGTGGTTCAGCGTATGGTTTCGGCCTTCCCCGACGGCCGCCAGAGCGAGATTCGTTTCATGCTCGCGGGTACGTTGCAAGCAGTGATCTCACAACAATTGCTTACACGTGCGGCGAACAAGGGTCGGGTGATGTCCGCTGAGATTCTGGTCGGGACCATCGCCGTCCGCCACCATATTCGTGAGAACACGGTGCACCAGCTCTACACCGAGATGCAAAACGGTCGAAAGTACGGCATGATCACGTTGGAGCAATCGCTCCTGGACCTCTACCAGTCCGGCGACATCACGTATGAAACCGCCCTCAACATCGCCCGCCATCCTGATCAGATTCGCAAGCGTGCATCGCGTGAGTTGGTGTAATACGAAACTAATGAAATGAAATCTGAATCGCCTTACACGGATTCCGATTTAAACATTGCGTTCCACCCAAGTTGTTCGGCAGGTTGATTTGATGACCTCTGGCGTCACGCGGTTCCACGTGATCTGTTCCGGACCATCCTGGATCGCATACGAAGATTGAGACCGGCCAAGGCGGTGTCGCGGTGACAACGGCCCTGCCGAATCTTGGGCCAGAAGCCAAGATCAGCGGGGAGGCTTCGCACTCCAACGGCGAAAACGTCGTCGGCATTGTCAAGAATATGCTGACAGATCCTGAACACGAACCCTGTTCACCAACGGAGAGCCGGGAATCATCCTCAAACTAAGGCCCTTATGTTGTGCACTCGCCATCCAGTGCCTGCGGCGGTGGTGGGGGGAATCAAATGGGAAATCCCGGGTCAGATCTGCCGCCCCAGATTCAATGCGACAGCATCCTCACGCACGAGTCGTTTTGTGCCGATAGCTGGATGTTCATCCGACACAGTTACAGGAATGTGCGACTTATGCGAGCACCCGTCCATCCCAAAGAAGCTGAACGCCTTCAAGCCGTGCGCGGTACAGGTTTAGTTGGCGGGCGTCCCGACGCACTGCAGGAAACTGTGATCGAGCTGGCAAGTGACATCTGCGGCACGCCCATAGCCGCGGTCAGTCTTGTCGATGCCGACCGACTGTGGTTCACGGCGATCCGCGGTCTTGACTTCCGCGAGACTTCGCGAGACGCGGCTTTCTGTGCTCACACGATCCTCGACGATGTGCCGCTCATCGTTGTTGATGCTACCCAAGATCCCCGCTTCTCGGACAGCTCGCTCGTGACCGGGGCCCCCGCCATCCGCTTCTACGTTGGTGTCCCGATCAAGACCGTGGACCATCTGCCGGTTGGAACCCTGTGCGTTATGGACACCACGCCGCGGGAGATCAGCCCGCAAAAAATCGAGAATCTGAAGACCCTCGCCGCGCTCGTCGCAACACAACTCCAGTCGAGCGGCCCGAAGGCATTGCTGCAGATCGGTGAGGTTTCGAGGTTTCTCACGTCTATTGTCGACTCCTCCGGCGATGCGATCATCAGCAAAGACTTGAATGGCATTATCCGCAGTTGGAACAGTGGCGCCGAGAGAATTTACGGTTACTCTGCCGAAGAAATGGTCGGGAAGTCCATTTCGATGCTGATTCCAGAGGAACTGTGTCAAGAGAACGAACGGCTCATGGCTCAAATCACGAGAGGTGAACCGTGCAACAATTTCGAGACGGTGCGGATCGCAAAGGATGGCCGGCGGCTGAACGTATCCGTGACCCTGTCTCCGTTGCAGGATTCACTTGGCCGCATTATCGGCTTCTGGAAGGTTGTCCGTGACATCACCGAGCAGGTGGAGACGAAGGCACAACTGCGCGATACGGCCGCGCACGCTGAGCGGTTGGCGGAGATCGCCCGGCGGACCAGCAACGCGGTGATCATCACCGATGCGCAGGGCCGGATCACCTGGGCCAACGAAGGATTCACCAAGATCACCGGCTACACCCTCGAAGAAGCGCTCGGCAACGTGCCCGGGAGACTGCTGCGGAGCGACAAGACCGACCCCAAGGCGGCTGAGACAATGCGGGCAGCGGTGCGCGGGGGCGTGGGGTGCCGGGTCGAGATCATCAACCGCGGTAAGCACGGGCGGGAGTATGTGCTGGATATCGAGATGCACCCATTGCACGATGCGGCGGGGACTTTGACGGGGTTTATGGCCATTGAGAGCGACATCACCGAGAAGGCGGTCGCCAAGGCTGAACTGCACCAGGCGGCCGTGCGCTCTGAACGGCTGGCCGAGATCGCCCGGCGGACCACAGACGCCGTGATCATCACTGATGCCCAGGGGCGGATCACTTGGACCAACGAGGGATTCACGAGAATCACCGGTTACACCCTCGAAGAGGCCCTCGGCAAGGTACCCGGGCACCTGCTCCAGTTCGAGAAGACCGACCCCGCGGCAGTCGAGATCCTGCGATCGGCTGTGAGCAAAGGCGTGGGGTGCCGGGTCGAGATCCTGAACCGCGGCAAAGACGGGCGGGAATATGTGCTAGACCTCGAGTTACAGCCCCTGCACGACGCGACGGGGATATTGACGGGGTTCATGGCCATCGAGAGCGACATCACCGAGCAGACTCGGACTCGATTGGAACTGGAGAACAGCCGTCTCGAACTGATGGACTTCGCCGAAAACGCGAGCGTCGGTCTTCAATGGATTGATCGAGACGGAATCATCGTCTGGGCAAACAAGGCCGAACTGGAACTTCTGGGCTACACACCCGAGGAGTTCATTGGTCAACCCATCAGTCGGTTTCACGCCGACTCAACGGTCATCTGTGATGTTCTCGCCCGCCTGGCCCGACGAGAGAGGCTGATCGGATACGAGGCTCGCCTCCTCGCAAAGGACGGGTCAAAGAAAATCGTGTCGATCTATTCAAGCGTCTACGAGCAAGGCGGTGAGCTCAAGCACACCCGCTGCTTCACGATCGATATTACCGCTCGCAAAGAGGCGGAGGATCGGCTCAAGGAATCCCGCAAGGTCGTCGAAAGGCAGAATACCGAACTCTCGGTTATGGCAGAGCGGGCCCACCGGGTTGTGGACGATGTGTCGCACGAGTTCCGCACGCCCCTGGCCGTCATCAAGGAATTCGCCTCGATCATCGCCGACGGCCTCGCCGGGCCAGTCTCCGACAAACAAGCCCAGTACCTACGCATCGTTTCCGGAGCCGTTGTCGACTTGAACCACATGGTGGAGGATCTCCTCGACTCGAGCAAGCTGCGTGCCGGCATCCTGCGAGTCGACCGGCGTGCTCATCGAGTGGATCGTATTTTCGAGACCGGACGCGCCGCCCTCGCCAGCAAAGCATCGACCCGTTCGATCGTCATCAAGGAGCGGATCGAGGAAGGACTGCCGGCCCTGTTCGCCGACGAAGAAAAAGTTCGGCGCGTCATCAGCAATCTGACGACAAACGCCATCAAGTTCTCGCCCGAGGGCGGCACGATCGTGCTCTCCGCAGCAACTGCAGCCCGAATCGGAGAGATCATCATCTCGGTAACCGACCACGGCCCGGGACTATCGTCCTCTGATATCGAGCGGCTTTTCGGACGGTTCCAACAAGCTTCGACAGCTCGCAGCGTCGCAGCCAAGGGGTTCGGCCTCGGCCTGAGCATTGCACAGGAACTGTCCTGGCTCAACCTTGGGAAACTGTCGGTGATCAGTGAGAAGGGCAAGGGTGCCACGTTCTCCTTCACGCTGCCGACAGACGATTGCGTATCGGTGCTAGAGCATTACTTTGATTCGATCGTCGCCAGTAATCGCCCCGAAGATCAACTTTCGCTGCTGCGGGTTGTAGCGAAAGCGCCAACTGCTCTGGACGAAACCCAAGAGTTCCTAGCCTCGGCCACGTATCCAACGGACCTCATTATGCCTGCGTTAGGGGATGAGGACGATGGCATGCAGCAGGAGTACGCGGGACAGGCCTGGTGGATTCTCGGCCGAACCCGATCTGTCGAGTCATGGATCGCGCGGTTGTGCGAGGCCCGCCGCTCACAGTCTTTAGAAAACACCATCAGGCTCGCCCCGCTTTCTGTCGATGTGTGTGGAACGTGGCGACTTCCGGAAAATGCCTTGGAAGCGCGAGTCGACGTGATCGAGGCGGTGACGCAGGAGAAGCTCCGTGACGCGAAAAATCCTAATCATTGATGATGAATGGACTATCCAACTCGCGCTCCAGGCTCGCCTGAGCGCGCATGGGTTCAGCGTCCAGCTCGCCAGCGATGGGCCCTCCGGGCTTCTCGCGGCTCAACAGTACCAGCCCGACGTCATTTTGCTCGACCTGCGGATGCCCGACATGGACGGATTTGAGGTCCTTCGTCGACTCCGATCCGCTTCGGAGACATCATCCATTCCCGTGATCATCCTGACCGCGAACATTCAGGACAGCGTTAAGCAACAGGCTCGTAGCGCGGGAGCGACCAGATTCCTGACTAAGCCGTTTGAATCCAAGGACATAATCAACGCAATTCTGGCAGCCACAAGCAAGGATGTTTGTACTCCAACCTAAGCGGCAACATGTACACCGACACAAACAAATCAATCCTGATCGTCGACAATGATCCAAGCGTGCTCGCCGCGCTCTCGGCCCGCCTAGGCGGCATGGGGTATCGGTGCACGACGGCAGACTGCAGTGCCCAGGCGCTGAGCCAGTTCTCATCTTGTAATACCGATCTGGTGATCTCCGACCTCAATATGCCTGAGGGCGATGGCGCGGTTCTGGCCCAGGCCATTCGTCGGATCTCCGGTGTTCCCATCATCATCATCAGCGGTTTCAAGAACGCGTACCGCAAGAACCTCAGCGACATCGCGAACGTCTCGTTCCTGCACAAGCCGTTCGAAACCAAAACGCTGCTCCAGCTCGTCTCGGCGTCCCTCGCGCCGCCGGGCTCCCAAGCCGACACCACAGTTCGTGCAGCGTAAGCACACTCACCATACATGGAGTTTATCAGCATGGCTCACAAGATCCTGATTGCAGACGATGACCGAGATCTTCTCACCTCCCTGTCAGTACGTTTGGAAGCGGAGGGCTACGAGGTGCTTTGCGTACAGGACTCCTACCAAGCAGTCGAGCAAGCCCGCAAGGCACAGCCCGATGTTCTCATCCTCGATATCAACATGCCTGCAGGCGATGGATTCTCTGTCCAGGACCGCGTCAACAAGATGATCGGCCTTAACGGAATCCCCGTGATCTACCTCACGGGCAAACGTTCAGTCCGCGTCACGGAACTCGCCAAGGCTCATCACGCTTTCGCGCTCGTAAACAAACCGTTCGAGACCAAGGACCTGCTGTCAGTTGTCAGGGCGGCGGCGACTGCCCCGCGGCTAAATGCATCCGTGTGAGTCTCAAACTATCCCGCCTGCGCCTGCCCCACGCAGCACACATATCCGGCGTGCAGTAAGCCGATACTCATGCAATCGGAAGTTGAATCGGGTTTGACCAACTGCGCAGCGGGATCGGTCGTTGCGGTAAGCTCCCTCAAAGCTGTGCCCCACGTCCAGATCCGGATTGACACGGATTCCAATTAAACATTGCGTTCTATCCAAGTTGTTCGGCAGATTGATTTGATGACCTTTGGCGTCACGCGGTTCCACGCCTCCACGCCCGTTTGATTAAAAGCTTCTCCGCTCGGTAGCGCCTGGTTTGATAAGCCACGCAGCCGAATCTGCGGCCAAAGACGCTCGATCTCATTCAACTCTGGCGAGTACGGCGGCAGGATTATCGTCGAGCTCTCGTCAGTCTCGGGGCACACCGCCGCGTGCACGTACGACCAGTCGTACTCGGTTTGTTTCACCGCTCTTGGCCGCGTTGCTTTGCTAGACCAGCCGTGCGTGAGCGTGCCCTCCTGGCCGTACCTCATCTCGTCTTGAAGCCACACCTGGATGATCCAGCCGGGGTTGTCTCGACGCAGCGACTCCAAAAAAGGGGCGCGGACTTCTTGAATGCTTCCTGCGCAGCCGGGTCAGCCTAGCGATGGATCGGTCGTGGTCGCAGCGGCTCAAAGCCCAAGCGGTGCAGCACGGCGTACGCGCCCGAGAGTAAGAATCGCTTGCCGAAGTACAAATTGATCTTGTCGACCAGTACCGGCTTGCGCCACGCCACGACGCCGTCGCGGTCTAGGTTTAGGTCTAGGTCTGGTACTTTTTCAAGCCAGCCAACCAGCTCGATCTCTTCATGAGGCGAGAGCTTCTTGGGCTGGCCGGATCGTGGCTAGTCGCGCAGCCCTTTTATGCCGCGTGCGTTGTATCGATGAACTCAATTCTGGACGCTTCTTGGGGCGGCGTTGAGATCATCAGCGATCTCTTTGTGGATGCGTACACGGGCGGCGAGACACACGCTGCGGAGACGAGTGGCAACGCGCGAGTTGCTTTCTCGTTTGATCAAACGCGCAAGATCATCGTCGGTGTGGCGAGTTTCGACGTGCATGATGGCCTCCTGTGCCAAGAACCATTTTGCCACAATTGCTCGGCTTGCGCAACCCGAACTCGCGCCAAGCATGCGCCAAAAACGCTCGCATTTAGTAAGTGGAATTCGTAAGAGTCGTTCTCGAACCACGTTGTGCCAAGTGGCTGGAGAATTCGCCATTGATCGCAGCTCAACATTATTTGACTACGACCGATGCGAACTTCGATCTGACGTCGGGCATTGGATCTGCACGACTGACACCAAAAGCACGCGATGGAAAAAGCGTCGCAAAAAGCGGGGCGCCTTTGGCACAAAATGCGGCGCAGCACCCGTCCGCGTCCGATGGCATTGATTCGCAAGAAATGCCGTATGTGGTTTATTTCAACAGGCTTACGCGAACCGATGCCAACCCATACCAAGGGGTAAAAAATCGAACAAATGACCTCGATGGGATTCGAACCCATGTCCACACCGTGAAAGGGTGTTGTCCTAGACCAGGCTAGACGACGAGGCCAAACCTTACCTCACGCCTTCGTGTGGCAGTTCACTCTATATTCTAGCGGCGACTTGGCCTGAAGCGAGCCAACGCCCAAATTGATCGCCAAAGACGGCATCAAAAACTCTGGTAAAGCCCAATTCGCCCAATTTCAGTTACTCGAATTGGTAACTTTGCCTGAGTTCACCCCCACCGAAATAGGAATTTGTTTAGCTACACACCCTCGAGACTGTAACGCAACTACTTGACTCGCATGTGTGCCGATAGAAAGTGGCTCATTCCCCGAATCTCACAGCTATTGCTTCGCTTTTTGATTCCACCACGCCGATAGATCAATCCTTATGAGCATGCACTTAACGTGTCCCAACATCCGTCGCATGGCCATTCTCACCGGTGGTGGCGACTGCCCCGGGCTCAACGCCGTCATCCGTGCCGTCGCACGCGACGCATTTAATTGTGGCATCGAGGTTTGGGGCATCGAGGACGGCTACCTCGGCCTCATCGAGAACCGAATACGCCCGATCACCGAAACCGATATCTCTGGCATCCTCCACCGAGGTGGGACAATTCTCGGTTCCAACAACAAATCCAACCCCTCCAAATTTCCCACGGGTAAAGCCGCCGACGGCAAGTTTATTTTCAGTGACGTCACGGACCTGTGCGTCCGGAATATCAAGAGCCGCGAGATCGAAGCCGTCGTCATCATCGGCGGCGACGGCACCATGACTAGTGCCGCAAACTTCTCCTCAATGGGTATTCCAATCGTCGGCGTGCCTAAGACCATCGACAACGATATCGAAGGCACCGAGATCACTTTCGGATTTAGCACCGCAGTCGCCACCGCGACCCTCGGCTTGGATCAGGTGCGCACGACCGCAGACAGCCATCACCGGGCGATGGTCGTCGAAGTCATGGGCCGCAATGCTGGCTGGATCGCGTTGAATGCAGGCGTTGCCAGCGGTTCGGACGTCATTTTGTTGCCTGAGATTCCTTTCGACCTTGAGTATGTCGCCGAGGTTGTCCGCAAACGGTCCTTCAGTGGCAAGCGATCGACGCTCGTGTGTGTTTCCGAAGGCGCGATGCCCAAGGGCGGCACACAAATCGTCGCCAAGGTTGACCTCTCCAGCCCGGACCCTATTCGCCTGGGCGGCATCGGCAAGTACCTCAGCGACGAACTCGAACGACGAACCGGTGTTGAAAGCCGGTATGTCGTTCTCGGGCACACGCAGCGTGGCGGTACGCCTGTCGCGTATGACCGCGTTCTCGCGACGATGCTGGGCAATCACGCGATGACGCTGCTTCGCGAGAGCAAAATCGGGAGGCTCGTTGCCGTGCAAGGCGGCCGATTCACCGATATCCCGCTGAGCGAACCCGCAGGGCGGCAAAGGCTGGTAAAGATGGACGACCAACTCATCTACGCGGCACGAGCCGTGGGCACGTCGTTCGGCGATGAGACTTGAGCAAGTTTCGTTCGATTAGCTCGCGCGAAGAATCTGCACGCACGTGTGCTTACGCCGACGCGCGATCGAGCCGATCAAGGATCGCGCGCCACAACGGGTCGGCAGCAGACGCGAGCAATTCTGCGCGTGGTTTAGGCAATACGATTACAATCTGCGACGCTTCGTTCGAAATAGCTCGCACGTCGGCGTCGCGTACTAGCGCGTAGAGCTCGCGAGCACAGGCCGCCGCATCGGTGGGCAGATACACGATGACATCGTTCGATTTCGCGGTGCTACGTGTGTCTGCATCACCGAGCTCTGTCAGCACGACGCGAGTCTGTGGCGCATAATGCGATTCGAGCATGCCCGGGCTTTGCAGGATGGCTTGATTCGCCCTGGCTCGTGCGCTTGGATCAAGCCCCGTCGCTACATGCAGTAAATCTACGCCAAGTACACGCGCGATTACCTCGGCGGAGATCGCTCCAGGCCGAAGTATGCGTGCGACCAATCCACCCGCGACCAACTCTGCTGCAACTAATCCTGTTGGCGGATTACCCAGTATCTCTACCACTGTTGATTCGATTCCCACGCTACACGTGCCACCTTCGAGCACGCGCACACGATCACCAAACTCGGTACGCACATGTGCGCTGGTAGTGGGAGAGACATGCCCGGATACGTTCGCGCTAGGCCCGACGAGTGGACCACCAAAGGCTTTAAGCAGCGCGGCCGCGACCAGATGCGCGGGTTGTCGTAGCGCAACAGTGGAGCCGCCCGCAGTTACTGACGCTGGAATCGCGGCAGCTTTGGGCACGACGATGGTGAGTGGGCCGGGCCAAAGAGCTCGCGCCAACAACTCGGCTTCGATGGGCCACGAGCTCGCGAGTGATTTGGCCATTTCGATCCCGGTGACATGGACGATGAGCGGATTGGTCGAAGGCCTGCCTTTGGTCAAAAAGACTCGCGCGACAGCGGCGGCATTCAACGCGTCGGCACCCAAGCCATAGACCGTCTCGGTTGGAAACGCGACCACGCCACCGGCACGCAGGACAGTGACTCCTTGGGCGATTTCTGCATCGGTAGCCAAGGCTCGTGTTGCACGCTGGTCAATTGGGTGGGAATCCACTGCGGGCTCCACTCGCGCGTCAGGGTGCTGCAGATGGCGCTGATGTTGGCGCAACTTGGGAAGCTACTGCGGGCTGCGGCGTCAACACAGCATCGTGTGCAGCGGCTTGCATGGGCAAGTCTCGCCAAAGAACGTCTCCCGCGCTAGGTACCACAAATTGAACCTTGTTGCGTTCCAGCGTCGTCCCCATCGCGCTAAACAATTCCGCTAGTGCGATGTTGTAATCAACCACCGCGGCGACCTCTTCGCGTTCCGCCGACGCGAGCGACTCTTCACGATTGAGCTGCAAATCCAAGCTCTCGACGGTCAGCCCTCGTCGAATCTCATTCTCGATGACCAGCACCCGAAGAACTTCGGCAGCCGCTAAGCGGCTATCGCGCGTTTGCGAAATCAAGCGATAGTTCAGGCTCACGCGGTCGAGCGCGCTCTTGACTTCGCCAACAACTTGCTGAAGCGTGTTGCGATACGCGAGTACGCTCTGCAAACGTTCCATGCGGCGACGGGAAAAGTCCGCCTCGGCTCGGCGATTGCCGATCGGGACCTCGACCGCGATCGCGACAAGGTAATCTACGAAGCGTTGGTTGAAGACCGAGCCATACGCATACTGAATATCATTGTCGAGGTTGGCCCAATCCGCCTGGAGACGCAGATTAAGGTCGGGTAATTTTGCGTTATCAGCAACGACCTGGCGAATCGACGCGTCGTCAATCGAAAGAATCGAAGTCTGAATTTCGGGGCGAAGCCGGATCGCGCTGCTGAGGCTTTCGAGCACGCTGAACTTCACCGGCGATTCCAGCGCGAAATCCGCAGGAATCACCACGATCTCAGATCCCACGGGCAATTCTGGATCGTTAATTAGCGTCTTGATGCGGTCGCTGGCGATGCGTAGCTGCGTCTGTGCGCGAAACACATCCGCCCGGCGGCGTTCGACGCGTGCAATTGCGTCGGCGATCTGTGCCTGATTCGCGTCGATCTTCGCGCGTTCGCGCAACTGATCGCGGACTTTTTCGCCACGCTCCAGAAGCCGTTGCAAGATCAGCACATCGCGGTGGGCTTGCAAGAGCTGCCAGTACGAACGCTCGGTATCGGTGAGCGTGCGGATGAGGTCGCGGCGAAGGTTCTGCACGCTGGTGCGCTC
>JBBRGG010000121.1:0-10919 GCA_038240875.1 Phycisphaerales bacterium
GGTACGGTCGTCGGATTCATCGCGATGGCGATCATCCTTCCCATCTTCAAGATGAGCCAGATCGTTAAATAGCCGATCTTTAACCTGGAGCCGCGCCCTTGCAGCAGTGTGGGCGAGCACGCGGCCAGCCCACCATTCGGCCCCGGCACACGCCGGGTTTCCGGACTCGCGAGGGCACAGGGAGATCGACTGATGTTCGCACGCATGAATCTGGATCAGCAGCTAGACCATGTTGGGCCGCAGGTGCTTGCACGGCACGCGGGGAGCGCACAACGAACCGGTTTGGCTCGCAACTACGCACATGATTCTTGTCGGCGTGCCAAAGGTCGTGGCGGCTTCACCCTCCTTGAATCCATGATGGCGCTCGTCATCATCGGTGTCGGCGTGCTCGCCTTTGTCGATGCGCAAAGCTCCTTCTTCCAGAGCAACAACTGGTCCAGCCGTGCCGCGACGGGGATGCTTCTTGCAGGCGAGATCCGCGAGCTCACGCGCGGGCTCCCCAGACATGACCCCGCGACGGGCCTGAGCATTTCCACTGGCGGCGGCGGATCGCCGGTTGTCTCCGGCTGGGGACGCCAGAACGGCGAAATCACCATCGACGATATCGATGACATCGACGATCTCGATGGCATGTCCTTCGGCGCTACAGGCACGTTTCGTGGTCCCATTGATGCACAAGGGCTCATCGTTCCCGAGATCAATCTCAATGGCACGCAGCGGCTCGACGGACAAGGAAATATCGTACCTCTGAGTGGCTGGACCCAGCGCGTCATCGTTGACAAGGTCGATTCATACAACTTTTCAACCGTGCGCGGCGACGGTTATGAGCAGGTCGCCACATCACAGCTCCCGCGCATCGCGGTTGACAAGTTTCCTCTCCGCGTCACGGTCGTTGTCGAGTTCCAAGGCGTGGGTAGCACGGAAATCGAAGAGATCACCCGGCTGACGTGGATTATTCCCAAATAGAGAACGACTGGCGATCGTTCAAACGGTTCCATTTGCGTCAGGCGTCTTGATGTTTGTGCGGATGCGCGTGGTGAAGGAAGGCGATCATGCAACTGAAACAACACATTGGAATTCGACACACCGGAGCCCAGCGCATCGCGCAGGCGTGCGTAAACAACGCATCGTTTGTTCAGCCCAAGACGCGTGTACGTCGCTGGTTAGCAACGCGACGTGGTGTAGCCGCTGTACTTGCGATGATGTTCCTGATCTTGTTCGGATCGTTGTCGGTGGCGATGGCAATAGCCAGCCAGGGCAACCTCACGACCGCGGCAACACACCTGCACGTCAGCCGAGCGCACGCTGCGGCTGAAACCGGCCTTGCAGTTGCGCGGGCTCGCCTCTCGGAGAGTGCCGCTCGATTCATGGTTTCCAACTCTGACGTGACGCAGTTTGGTTGGGGTCTTTGGAACGGTTCGATGAGTGGCGTGGGCAACTATCAGGTCATCGCGCCCGCGACAGGCCGGCAAGACATGTCTCCGGCAACAAGCCTTGTCGGCGCAATTGCGCAGGCGCACGCCCTCGATCAAGACGTTGTCACGCAAGTTGGCGTGACCGTGCCCACCATTGGCAATCGCCCCGCGAACGCATCCGCGACCGAGTTTCAGGCGACGCATTGGCTATTTACGCCCGCCGTCGCGATCGAGCCGCGGATCTCGGGCAACACCATTCCACCTTTGTCGTACTCCATCACGTATGTACCTCTGGCCAACGGTCGCGACGTGCGCGTCGTCGTCACAGGCTATGACTTTGCCTACACCCGTGGTGGCCAACCCATCACCCGCACTCTCTCGCAAGATTTCCGGATGATCAAGCGTGTCAACCATGCCATCATCAGCCCCTCGCGCATCATGATCGGTTCCAACGTCTTGGTCTCTGGCGATCTAGGCGCACGATTCACCGGCGTCACCTTCAATGACGGCGACCCGTTACTTCTTCGTTCCGACTTTGTCGGCAAGAACGCAACGCTCGATGTCAAGCTCAACGCTTTCTTCGCTCAACTTACTGTGAACGATACCGACAGCGATAACCGCCTTCGCGTCAATCATCCGATCGAAGGCGCGGGCATTCCTTCTAACACCACCGACTACGACAACGATGGCCAGCCTGACAACGCTTTCGCCGATGTCACAGGCGATGGCTTCGTCGATGAGTTCGACATCTTCATCAAGCACTACGACCGCAACAACGATGGCCGCCTTGTTCTCTCCTCGGCCCTCACCGCAGGAACGTCCGCCAACGGGCTCACTCCCGAATTCACCGATGACAACGACCTCTCGCTGCTCATCGATTCCTCAAATCCTGACCGCAACCGCAACCGCATCTCCGGCTATGTCGATGCCAACAGCAACGGCCAGTGGGATGCGGGGGAAGTCATGCTGGACTTTGACTCCATCACCAACACCAACCGCGATCAGGTTCTCGGGTTTCGTGACGGCTTCATTGATCGCAAAGATCAATACGCCAAGGTCAATGGTCGCCTTGTCTTCCGTACCACCGAGTCCGCGTGGACAAGCGCACAAGGCTCCAACAAGCCCAAGCTTCGCGGGCCCATCATTCCGCGCGATGGAAACGCGCCTCAAAGCTACAACGTTGGAAACGACGTCCTACCTGATCTTTCCGCCGCGGTATTCGATAGCTCACGCACAGACTTGATGGCGGCCGCCGACGGGCAGACCTTCGCTCGTCAAGTTGCGCTCCAGCTAGGCGTCGCTGAGAGCGCGCTCTCGACGTATGTCGAAGCGAGTCCAGCAAACTCTTCACAGCCCCGCTACTCACGCCTTGATCCCGACAACGACAACGACGGGCTCCCCGACAACTATGGCAGCGCATACTTCGAGAAAATGCCATTCAACAGCCCGAATTTCTCCGATTATTACTACCGCCCTGTCTATGAAAACATGGTTTTCAAAGATACCGTAATCCCTGCAGGCACCAACGCACTCTTCCGCAATTGCACCTTTGTCGGCGTCACTTATTGCCGCACCAACACAACCAACACCCATGTCCTCTGGGGCGAGTACGGCAAACTCGCTATCCCCTCAGGCCAGGCACGCCCCATTCCTAGCCCGACACGTTACATCTATGGCGACAACTCTGGCGAAACTTCATACCCATCCATGCTCCCAAGCACCGCAACTCCTCCCACTCGCATGATCATCATGGCGACCCAGCCCTTGGACAAGGCCGACATCCCGGCAAACCAGGTTGCCTTTACCACGGGCTACAGCCTTCTCCCTGATCCCCTCATCATCAGCGGCTTGCGCGTTACCGATACCAAGCTGTACTCCAACAACATCCGCTTCCACGACTGCCTCTTTGTTGGCTCGATCGTCGCAGACTCGCCTACCGAATTCACGCAAAGCCGAAACAAGGTTCAATTCACCGGCTCGACGCGTTTCGCGCAGAAACACCCAACCCAGCCGGACAATACCGCACTGAACCCCGAAAGTGCTGACCGCGCCGAGATCGCCAAGAGCTCGATGATGCTCCCTAACTACTCGGTTGACATTGGTTCGTTCAACAGCCCCGCGTCGCAGAACATCCAACTCAAGGGTGCGATCATCGCGGGCATTTTGGACGCACGTGGCAACACCGACATCGATGGTGCGCTGCTGCTTACGTTCACGCCTACCGCTGGCCAAGGCCCCTTGCGCGACTCCCTTGGCAATCCTGTCGGTAACCCCGCCGGTTTCAACACCACAATTGGCTACTTCGGCCCCGACGACGGCGATAGCGAATCACTTGATCCCGCGCTTCTCCCGACCGTCGGCGGCGTCAAAATCGTCGGCTGGGATACTAACGCCGATGGCCTCGCCGACGTCGCATACAACCAGGCTCAGCCCCCAGGCTCTACCGCAGTTCCCTTCGTTGGGCTTGGACGAATCCAGCTTCGCTTCGACCCCAACATGACGCTCCCCAACGGAATCATGCTTCCCATGCAGTTCGACACCATCCCCGCAAGCTATCGGGAGGGCATTTCATGGTAACCAATCAACGTCTTTCAACCAATCGACGCGCGACTCGCACAGCTACCCAAATGGATCGCATTCGATCCAATCGTGCCCGCTCTATTCGCGCCCGAGGCTTTAGCCTTATCGAAGTGCTCGTGTCTCTTGCGATCACGGGTACGTTATTGACCGCGACGCTCGCCGCGCTCGACACGTCCTTCAAGAGCTACAAATCCACGACCGAAGGCGCGTCAACCAATGTCATCACACGCATGGTGATGCACCGTCTAATGACCATGATCCGTACGGGCAGTGAGTTTGGGCCTTACCCCGTTGATCCGCTCGACCGTGCACAAAACCCGGTCGATTCCACCTTCATCGAGTTTGTCTCTATCAACGACCCCAACACCCTACGCAGGCAGGTACTCCGTGTCGAACGGCGCGACGCCGCTATCGCAGCCGAGGGACCTTTCGAGCTCTGGTACGTGCAAGTCGATTTCACCAACGGCGTAGAAACCTCGCGCATCCAGCGACCGCTCTTAACCGGCGTGCAGCAAGTTCGCTTCGAGCTTGAGTACGACGTTGGCCCGCGACTCAAGACCGCGACTGTTGATCTCACTGTTCGTGCCAACGACTTCCAAGATGCACAGATCCAAGGCGACCTCGAAACCCCCTCGATTCGCTTGGTTTCGTCGGTTTCGCCTCGCCGATTGGATTGAATTGCATCGGCTTGGCTAAAGTAATGAGCCGCTTTCGTGCGCACAAACTGTGCGCACTTTATTTGCGCAAACTTTCTTTGCGCAGACTTTCTTTGCACAGAATGTCGGGTCTTCGCTCGCGCGAGTTACCGCCGGAAACCTTCGAGTACGCTCGGTAACTGCTCGCACAACTCTGTCGCGAG
Source organism: Phycisphaerales bacterium (assembly GCA_038240875.1). Classification (GTDB taxonomy): domain Bacteria; phylum Planctomycetota; class Phycisphaerae; order Phycisphaerales; family UBA1924; genus JBBRGG01. Next base: position 4,855 of record JBBRGG010000121.1, read on the forward strand.
CATGCCTCCGGTCGCGTTTCGAGCATTGGCCCACGCTTCGCCAGCACACGCATGCGCTTCAACGGCGAGCCTCGCCAAGTCGTACAACCTGGCAAGCGTGCCACCACTTGCAACATGTTGCCCGATCAGCGACGCCAATAGCCCCGTGAGTACGTCGCCCGTGCCCGCGGTCGCTAGGCTTGGACTCCCACGTGCGCACACCCATGTCCGATGCCCATCCGAAACGCACGTGCCCGCGCCCTTGAGCACGACGATACACCCTAGCCGCTGGGCCAAGCCAGCAGCCGCACTAGGCCGAGTCGCGGGTGTGATCGGGTCGAGCGAGATGCCCAAGGCCTCTGCCAGCCTTGCAAATTCTCCAGGGTGTGGCGTGAGCACCGCTGGCGCGCGAAAGTCGCGGAATAACTCTGGAATCCTCGCCATCGCATTGATCGCGTCGGCGTCGATAACAACCGCAACGTCTTCGCGCTGTAATGCGCGAACTACGAGCTGTGCTACGTGTTCGCTCTTTCCAAGCCCCGGGCCAATTGCCAGTGCGTCGCAACTTCTCGTAGCGGCTTCCATCACACGCGTGGATTCGCCTCGCTCCAGGTGCCCTGAAGCGTCCACGGGCAACCCAACGCCGACGGCACTTGGACACAGTGCGAGCGTGCTCGTAACCAATGGCTGAGGCACGACCAACGTGCACAACCCGCACCCCGCGCGTAGCGCTGCCAGTCCGGCTAAGGCTGGTGCACCCAGCATCGTCGGCTCGCTGGAAGAATCGCCTGCAGCAGAAATGGCACGAGTATTGCCCGCCGAGCCGCCCACGATCGCAACCCTGCCAAATGTTCCCTTGTGCCCGCTCGCGGGCCGCTTGGGTAGCGCTATCAACGCCGATGTGTCCAATCCTTCTCTCACTTGTGGCTCACCTCTTCAACACGCACATCAATCCGCCCCATCAACATCGCCACCGGCATCAGCGCCGTCGTCGAATCTTCTCCCGAAAGGTCCGTTGTAGAGATGGTGATGTGCGTTGCATCAAATGGCGTTCCGCTCGGCAGCGTCGCGTCCAAATCAACCCACGTTGGCAAGCCATTGACTTCCATCAACGCCTGTGCCCACATGTGATATCCAAAGATGTGCTCAGAGCCCGCGAATTGATCTGCATAGATCAAGCCCGACGCCGCCCGCGATGGAATTTCTGCTGCTCGCAACATCGCCACGAGCAACACCGCGTGCTCCGTGCAATCACCTGTACGCGTCTTGGCGACTTCTGTCGCGCTCGCAAACCCTACCCCAAGCGTCTTGCTGTTGATGTACGAATGCACGAATCTGCGGATTGCCTCACCTTTTTGCATCGTCGTTATCTCAACAGGCTTGCTAACTTCGAGCTTATCTTCGAGCTTGCCTTCGGGGTTGCCATCTGGCGCATTCGCGTCGGCAATTGCCTTGTCGAGCACTTGCGCCGTCAACGCCTTGATCTTGGCATCAGCCGAATTCGCCATGGGGGTAGCCTTGAGCAGCGCCACGGCTTCTGCAGGCGTCCCTGCGTTAGGTTTGATGTCTCCTTTCATCGCCGTGTTCGCCTTCGCGCTGGCTGCTGCAGAATTGGGGAACGCCGTGTTGACTTTCACTCGCAACGTCTGTGCATCCACGCGCTCAACACTCTGCGAACCCGTTGTAGGCAGCAGGTCAAGCTCCCCTTGCTTCGCCACTACTAGGAACGTTGCTTGTGTCGCCTCGCGCGCTCGCGCAATTGCCTTGTCCGGAGTGATGAACGTTGAAACCATGATCTCGGGTGCCGCCCCGGCTTGCATCGCTTCCTCCGCGCTCGTCAGCAACATCGTGACATCGATCGAGCTAATCGTTGTACTCGACTTTACCATCACGCCAGCATCATCAACATATTCCGTGCTATCAACATTCATGCCACCGGTCGTCACTTTCAGCGTCGTTCGAGTCACGTCGATATCTCGCCCGAGCACACTCATCCTTTCCATCTCGTGCTCGGTTCGTTCGATCGTCACCGGCTTAAGCCCGTTGCTCGGGTCGATTAATCGAAGCGTGATTACCTTCGCGCCTGCGGCTCTTCGCGCTTTGATGAATCGGTCCGATGCTCCGGGCGTCAGCCATTCCCCTTCGGGTAAAGGCTTGGTTTCCTCGGTCTTTGCGTTGTTCTGCGATGTAATCACGAGCACGTCGTTTTCGCGGAAGGTGTACTCGGTTTCAATCGGCAACGCGCCCAACCTTTGAAGCGACCGCATCGAGACAGGCGTGCCGTCGGCTTTCTCGACGAAGTTGGTCTCCATGCGAATCTTGATCGCAAGCTCGCCACGTTTGATGTTGAACGACATCGTTGATTCGGTAATGATTGAGCCATCGGGTTTGGTTGTTACCAGCTCGCGCATCCAGCCAGCTTTGCCACCAAACATCTCAACGTTGTAGAAACGCTCGGAGCGTTCGGCTGGCGTTGCTTGCTCAGTGGCAACTGGTGCCGCTGTTGGCGTTTGCTCAGCAACTACCGGTGCCGTCACTGGTTGAGCGAAAAGCGTCCCCGCGCTAAGTAACATCCCGGCCAAACTCGCGAGCGATCTATCAACCACGCCCCGCGTGCCGAAGAACTGTGTGCAACCAATCAACCCGATTCGTGCCAACCAGATTCGTGCGCTCATTGCAAGCTCCTTTGCGTGGCGTGCCGCCTTAGGCAGACGTCTTCCGCTGCGGGTTGTTGAGCCCGCGCGACCAACGCACGCTGAGCAGCACTGTACGGACGTACTCTCCACGCGTGATCGATACGCACTGCCACATGACATTCCCCGACTTTGAGTCCCCTCGCATGCCCGGCGGCGTCGCCAGCGTCCTGGAGCGTGCGCGCGCCAATGGTGTATCGGGCCTCATCTCGATCTCAACCACAACCACCGACGCGCGAAAAGCCCTGGCAATCGCCAAGCAGTTCGACCGCGTCTGGTGCTCCGCGGGCGTTCATCCACTCTATAGCGATCAAGGCCCGCATAACTGGGCTGAACTGGAAGAAGTCGCCCGCGACCCCAAATGCGTCGCCTTTGGTGAGCTTGGTCTCGACAACCATTACAAAGACCCCGCCGCTACGCTGCAGCGAACCGTCCTTGAAGAACAGCTCGGCGTGATCTCAAACCTTCATTCCCAAGACGTCCGCAAGCCTCTCATCATCCACTGCCGCGACGCCTTCAACGACACGATTTCTATTTTACAAGCGAGCGGTATCGACCCCACGCGCATGGTCTTCCACTGCTTCACAGGCACAGCCGACAACGCGCGAGCTGTGCTGAACTTTGGCGCGTTCATCAGCTTCACAGGCGTCGTCACGTACAAAAACGCCGCCAACGTGCGCGAAGCCGTCGCGCTCATGCCACAGAATAGATTCATGGTCGAGACCGACGCGCCCTTCCTCAGTCCCGAGCCTCACCGCAGCACTCGCCCGTGCGAGCCTTGGATGACAAGGCTGACCCTCGAAGCTATCGCGACAATCCGCAACGAACCCTTCGACACGCTCCATCACGCCATTAACACCACCACCAGCAACTTCTTTGGTATCGATGCGCGATAATACGAAGTCTTCATGGCGTCGGCTTCTTTCTGTCTCTTTCCACTTCCCCACGGCTCTTTCCTTCCTAAGGCTAACGCATGATCGAACTCTTTCAACACGCTGCAAGCCTGCCTGTAAGCCTGCCGCTTACCTCCCCTCCAAATCTACCGCTCAATCTCCCCATGCTCGCCGCATACTTCCATTCGCTCTCGCCCACCGCCCTTGACCTTGGCCCGATCGCGCTTAAGTGGTATGGCCTTTCCTACGCCGCTGGCTTTCTCATTGCCTGGCTTCTTCTTCGCTGGTTCGCACGCAAAGGCATCACGCCCCTCTCACCCGTCGGCGTCACCGACGCCATGCTCGCGCTCGTGCTAGGCGTAGTCTTTGGGGGCCGCCTTGGTTATGTACTCGTCTATGACCCCGCACTTCTATACGACTTCTCCAAGTCCTTTCCCTTCTGGGGCGCAATCGACATTTCCCGGGGCGGTATGGCCAGCCATGGCGGCATGATCGGGGTCATCATCGCTTGCTTCTGGGTTGCTCGCCGCGCCGATCGAACTGATGGCACGCGTGGCACCTCGGTTCTTCACGTCATCGATTTGACCGCCATCGCCTGCACGTTCGGCCTCGGACTCGGCCGCCTAGCCAACTTTGTCAATGGCGAGCTTCTCGGCTCCATCGTCGCATTACCCGGCGCAAAGGCCCCATGGTGGGCGGTGCGTTTCCCGCAGGAATATCTCGAGCACAAGGACATGAACCTCGCCGCGGAACAACACTCCGCGATCGTCGCTCTCGCTCAAAAATACACCTCCAAACCTATCGTCGGCAAAGAATCGCTCGAAATCGCTTACCGCCACATGCTTGAGCTGCTCCACAGTCCAACATTCTCTGGCAAGGCCGAGCTCATCCAATCGCTCACGCCTCTGATATCCGCTCGCCATCCCTCGCAGCTCTACCAATTCCTCGCCGAGGGAGTCCTCCTCACCGCCGCCCTGTGGTTCATCTGGCGCGTCCCTCGCAAGCCAGGCGTCGTCGGTGCCTGGTTTCTCCTTATCTATGGCGTCCTTCGCATCGTCACCGAAATCTGGCGACTCCCCGACATCGGCCACGCACGAACCGCAGGCCTTTCTCTTGGCCAATGGCTCAGCGTCGCCATGGTCGTCGTCGGCACCATCTCCCTCCCCATCGTCGCCAAACGACCCGTCGCGCGCATGGGTGGCTGGCTTCGCAAAGCGTAACTTAACACGCCACGCTTCCCCTTCATGCCTTCTTGCGTTATGCTGCGCCCATGGCGAACCAACTTCCAGGCTTCTATGACGAGCCCACGCCCGAAAGCAAAACCGTCAAACGCACCATCGAATCAATCGGCGTTGACTTCGCCAACGCACTACCCAAAGACGTCCTCGACCGACTCAACCAAGCAGGCGTAGACCCCGCCAAATTCGCTATACCTAAGTTCGAGTCAGGCACCATTCATCTCATGGCGTGCACCCTCCCGCCTATTTACAACTCCGGCAGCGACGGCGCAATTGCTGGCGGCGTCGATGGCGGCGACCGAATCCTCTACGCCACCATTTATGCACGCACCGGCCACCGCATCTTCACAACCGTCGGCACCCGCTACACGCTCGTAGGCTTCGAGCGCGGCGATAACTATTCTTCTCTCTTTCTCTCCCACCTCGACGACCCCAACCTCCACCATCGCGTCATCATCTGGCCACCTGACCGCGCGACCTTGACCGACTTTGGCGATTCCGATAGCGGCGAAGTCATAAACGATTGTCTCAACGCCAAGCACCTGGCAGCGATGGTCTCGCCCAAGAGCGCGCAGCCCGACAAAGACTACTTCTCCAAGCTCAACACCGTTCGGCCACTGAACATGTATTCGCTTTCGCTATCGCCAATAGGCCCATCGACGCCGCCACCTTCCAATGTGCTGCCAATTTTGCCACGCTTGCCTTGGAATTTGCAGGACCAAGCCGTAATTGACTTGGCCAAACGCATCTCCGATCCTAAATGTATTGTCCTTGAATCGCGAAGCGACGAGCTTACCCACATGCAGCAGGATCAATTGGTGCTGCTTGGCTCTCCTAGGCAGGCAAGCTCTCCCGGGCAGGCAGGCTCTCCCGGGCAAGCAGAATTTCCCGGGCAAGCAGGCATCAAAACCATGCCCATCTTTGATCTATCCAATTCAGGTTGGCGCGCAACTTGCGTACAGCAGCCCACGAACTCAGACCCTTGGAAGTTTGCGTTTTCCTTTGATTCGCTCCTCACCGTCGCGGGCAGGCTGGCAAGCTCAAAATCTGATGCTGCCAACTTCAATCGAGCCAACCATTCATCATGGTTTGAAGTTCTCATCGACACCAGCAAAGGATTCGCACGCGCCAAAGCCTGGCTCGAATCCGAGCTTCACGAGATTCGCGAACGCCCAGGCGTTGACAACGAGTGGTCCACGCCACCCAAGCCCCTTTCCTTCGTCGATTGGCACCTCCAAGCCTTCATCGACCATGGCCATCAA
>JBBRGG010000122.1:0-10907 GCA_038240875.1 Phycisphaerales bacterium
TGGCCGATGCCCTAGGCATCCCCACTAGGTCAGTGCCCACGATCGTGCGCACAATCTCGACCATTGAACGCGTTCTAACCCATCGCGTAGTCCGATTTATCGTCCTCGAAGTAACTAAACCTCTCGACTCTATTTCAGCACGAGAAATGCAGAAAAACCTGCCCCCGCACGCAGCGTGCCGCGCATGGGTGGATCCAAAGTCGCTTGACCAAAGGCCCTTGACTACGCCCCAGCGTTTGATCGCAATCGCCGCAGGTCTGCTCCCGCGCACTTAATTTTCTGGGAGTACTTAGGTTCGGCGTCGAGCACGAAATCGGCACAATTCTCTTGTGATTTTGCCATAATTTGGTATACTTGGTGCAGCGTCATATTACTCGAACACGAGTTTCTGTTCGCCTTGTGGCGTGTGCGTCTGTTGCAAGAAAGGCTTCTCGCGATGAAACTACTCAAACGAACCCTGGCAGAGAACCAGTTTGTCTTGGGTACCACTTCGCTCCGAGAGGGGGATTTAGCTTCACTTTCTCAACATGGCTTGGCATCTGTTCCAAGTGTGATTCGTAAATGTCCTCGCGCTCATATCAGCTACGCTACTCATGGCCTCTTCGCCAACAGGTCGAGTACCTTAATAAGTACATGTCTCTGCCTCGCGGCGGCGTTCCTCGTTGCGTACATCTTTGGTTCAGGGAGAGTTGCGATGGGGCAGGATCGGCCTGTGGTTTTGCTGACAGGATATTGGCCTCCAACCAACAATATGGTCCGCGCCTTCAGCCCAACCCACGCGCTGCCAGGCGGCGCGATCGGCTCAGGATGGATCGGCAGAAATTGGGAAGGCCGTGGCTTTGACGTTGTCTCGTACTTCCCCGAGTTTCCAGGCCAAACCGGGCCCAACTGGGGCCGTGGCTCGGGTTGGCTCGAAGTTGATTATCAAGACACGGCCAACGACTTCGACGAAATCACTTCGCTTCACAAGCCCAGCGCCATCATCACCTTCAGCCGAGGCAATACCAATGTGGGCTGGGAATTGGAGCCAGCCACGCAGCGGTTTCGCTTGCCCGGCGAGGCAAATCCTGCAGGGCGAAATATCCCCATTTACGCAGCAGATTTTTCCACTTCGGCTAGCGGGCAACAGCTACCAACCAACGTGCCCATCATCACCGAGCCCGTCGGCAATATCCGCAACTCAACCCTCCCCATGCAGCAGATCGTGACGTCGGTCCGCCAACAACTGACCTCGGCACAAGCCGACGCCTTCATCGCTCCATACAACCCAGCCACGCCCGACACCTTTGACTTCGGCGGCAACTATCTCAGCGGTTACATCGGTTACTTGGGTTCGTGGTACCAATCACGCAACGCGCCCGGCACCGGCATCTATCCGTGCTACGCCTCCGGGCACATCCACATTGGTACCAACATGACCGCGGCGAACGCCGAACTCGCTACGCGCATCTCACTCGCAACACTTATCAACCACGTGAGCACGCTCGGGCCCATTCCTTCGCCTGGCACGCTCGGCGTCGGCGGGCTTGCACTCGTGGCACTCATGGCTCGGCCTAGGCGGACTCTTTCCGCCGAGGGCAAACGCGAGCAGTAATTCCTTTCACCTACTGCATTCCGTCGGTTAGTGCGTGGCCTGGGTCAGTGCACGACATTGGTTTGACCTTATAGTGTCCTATGGCCAAACGCGAAACCTCACAACAGGCACAATCAAAGTCTGCACCTGCGAGCCTTGCTGATTCCAAGAACTCGAATAAACCCGAGCAGCCAACAGAGGCGAATCTGCTTAAAAACCTTCGCGTCGTCGGCAAAGGCCCCGCGATCGTGAGCGTGGTTATGGGCTCACGCTCCGACTGGGAGACGATGCAGCACGCTTCACGCACGCTTGCGACACTGGGCATCACCCACGAAATTGGCGTGGTTTCGGCTCATCGCACGCCTGATTTGCTCGTCGCGTTCGCGAACGCAGCAGAAGCGCGTGGCCTAGAAGTAGTAATCGCTGGCGCGGGCGGTGCGGCACACTTGCCTGGAATGATCGCTTCGATGACCATTGTGCCCGTGCTTGGCGTGCCTGTGCAATCCGAGGCACTCAGCGGCATGGATTCGCTTTTGTCAATCGTACAGATGCCTGGCGGCGTACCGGTGGGAACCCTCGCCATTGGTAAAGCTGGCGCGATTAATGCCGGGCTTTTGGCGGCTGCGATTGTGTCTGCTTCGCGGCCAGAGCTTCGCGAAACGCTTCGCGCGCATCGAGCTGGAATTACGCGGGCGGTGCTTGATGATGACACGCCTTTGGAATTGTTCCACGTGGAACAGATTGAGACTTGAACGTGTTCGCCTTCGAACGAGTTTGATCGGGTAACTACCTCAGGCGCGCGCACGAACCGTGTATGTATCCATCGCGCACTACGCTTGCGTCCTATGCAGATTTTGCTCACCAACGACGACGGCATTCGCGCACCTGGCATTCAGGCTCTTCACCATGCGATCCTCGGCATTGTGCCTGGCCAACCCAGTTCACATGGCGTGCTTGGCGGCCCGCAATCGCGGGTGCTTGTGATCGCGCCCGAAACGGTTCAATCGGCGACTTCGCATGGCATCACGTATAGCGAGCCACTGATGGTGCGTGAGATGGCACTGCGCGGCTTTGGTGATGTCGCGACGGCGACTGGGTTTGCAGTTGATGGCAGGCCAGCGGATTGCGTGAAGCTGGGCGTGTCGGCGCTGTGGCCATCGCGGATGGGAACACCAAAGCCTGATGTGCTAATCAGCGGGATGAATGCTGGGGCCAACTGCGGGATTAATGTGATTTATTCGGGAACGGTCGCCGCGGCAATTGAAGGCGCGTTTCTGGGGATCTCATCGATTGCTGTAAGCCTGCGGCTTGGGCGCGGAAAAGTTCGCTTTGATCTTGCGGCGATTCGCGCGAGGCATGTGCTTGATCGCATCTTTGCCGCGGGCGGACCAAAGCCTTACGAAGTAATCAGCATCAATATTCCAACGACCGAGGACGCGATGCCCAAGGGGACGTTCGCGCCAAACTCGAATGAGCTTGCGGGCGTGGCGCGGGTGGATCCGAGAGCGGGAGATCCGATGGTGATGCCACCGATTCGCGTTTGCCCGATGAATGTGCATGGGTTGATTGATCGATACGAAAGGCGAACCAGCCCGGGCGGCGATGAATACTACTGGCCCGCGGGACATGGGCTTGATTTTCATGCGACCGAGGCTGGGACTGACGTGGACCTTTTGATGGATGGGTACATCACGGTTACGCCTTTGACGTTTGATCTGACAAAGCACGCGTCGGTGAAGGGGTGGCGAGAGGTGTTGGAAGAGGGGTGAACAAGGCAGCGGCATTCGTGGAAAGATAAAGATAGCGCGAATCGCGAATCATCCAGACGAAGAAGTAAGGCAGACGAGGTAGAGCCAACACGGCATGGCCAAGAGGAAATGGAAAGACAGCACCACGATCGAAGCGATCATGGTGGCACGAAGGCCAAGACAAAGACTAACACGAAGGCAAAGGTAGTTAAGGCAAAGTCACACCACGATCGAAGCGATCATGGTGGCACGATGGCAAAGGCACTAGTAAGTGCGAAAGCGCGAAGTTGCGCGGTGCAACGCGGTGTTCGGGTTATGGGGCTTGGCTGATTGATGTTGAGATGTGTGTGGGTTGGTGCGGGGCGTTGGAGTTAAAGTATTCGGACGATGACACGCGGCACACGCCGCACATGTCCGTCGACTGGCCCGATAGCGGGCGGGTGAACGTGCAGATTGCTTGACGGCTCGCCGATGAGTGCATTGGCGTAGAACCCTCGTGCGCGGACGGTGCCAGCGCCGCCTCGCGTGAGGGAAAGGTGTGCATGCGTCGCGCTGCGCGAGCAGATTCGACAGGTGCTCGCGATTCCAAGGAAGCGGCACGAGATGCAGACAACGGGGCCTAATTACGCGTTTCCGAACCAACAAACCAAGCCTGTGGCGGATGGTTCGTCGTTGGCGCATGTTGCGCCGAGGCGCTGGTATGCGGCGTTGGTGCCGAAGTTGGTGCGGCGACGGATGTCGGTTTCATCGACGGGGGCGATGGTGTGTTTGGTTGTGCTTGGGGTGCTTGCGGCATCGTCGTTCTGGACGCTGCGATCGCAGCAAGAAGTACTTGATCGATCGCGTATAGAGCAGATTCGTGTGGTGACTTCGATATTGGAGCAGGCAATCGAGCCATTGCTTGCTGCGGATGAGGTTTCGGGCGTTCGACGGCTGGTATCAGAGTCGGCGATTGCAAACGAGTTCGAGCGGTGTTCAATCGAGCTTGGCGACGGATCGGTCGTAGCGGCAACGTACGCGTCGATGATCACGGCGGTGGAATTACCGACGAAGTGGCCGACGTTGCGCGCGGACTTGTCGGAAAGTGAAGAGACAATCGACCGTGGCGTGATGCGGGTATCGCGTGTGCTATATGTTGCTGGGAAGGGGCAGGCGGTGTTGCATGTGGACGCGCCGGTGAACACTGAGACGATCGCGACGAGCGACACAACGCTTGGCGCGGCGGTCATTGCTGGGGTTGCGCTCGGGTGGTTGTTGTGGGCGCAGCGCAGGCTGGGGCGGACGGTGCGCGGCTTGGAAGCGATACGTGGCGGGCTGCGAGCGGTAGCCGAGGGACGTGATGCGCGAGGTGCGCTCGATGTACATCGGGATCTTGTGCCCGAGGCACGCGCGTGGAACCAGCTCATTCATGCACGCGATGCGTATGTGCGTCGCGAAGCGATTATGGCTGTGGCGACGAATCTTGCGGGCGGCGGCGGTGGGGCGGCGACGGAAACTATGTCGACTATTGATGCGCTGTGGAACGGGATCATCGTTGTTGACCATGGCGCGAGAGTGCGGTATGCCAACGGAGCGGCGGGCGTTCTGCTTGGGGTACGAAAGGATCAACTCATCGGCGCGGATATAACCACGCTTCCTGTGCCTGAATCGATGCTAGTAATCTTGCGTGATGTGGTGGAAGGGCGCACACGCCAGAGGCAATCGTTCGATGTTGAAGGACAAAGCCCTGGTGGAGATCGCACGGTGCTTCGCGCGTCGATCAAGCCGATGCGGAAGGAAGATAGTGCAGCCGCGATCGTGGTGATCGAAGACGTGACGCAGCAACGCGTAGCGGATGAATCGCGGAATGCGATTATTGGACAGGTAGCGCACGAGCTACGTACGCCTTTGACGAATATTCGGTTGTATGTTGAGGCGCTTGTGGACGACAACGATCAGGATGCAACGGCCCGAGCGCGATCGATCAACGTGATCAGCCAGGAATCGAGACGACTGGAGCGAATTGTTGGCGACATGCTGAGCGTTTCGGAGATAGAAGCTGGGGGGCTCAAGCTGCGGGTGGGCGATGTGCGGCTGGACGCGCTCTTTGAGGAGATGCACGAGGACTTCCGGGCGCAGGCGCAGGACAAGGAGATTGAGCTTGTGTTTGAGTTGCCGCCGAAGCTGCCTGTGGTGCAGGCGGATCGGGACAAGGTAGTGTTGACGCTGCACAACTTGGTGGGCAACGCGCTGAAGTACACGCCTGCGGGCGGGCGCGTGATCGTTCGAGCGGCGGCGGTCGAAGGGTCGTTCCGGGTTGACGTTGTAGACAACGGCATCGGGATCAAGCCCGAGGAGCACGAGCTTGTATTCGAGCGGTTCTATCGAGCCAAGGACAATCGAATTAATTCTATTGCGGGGTCGGGACTTGGGCTCGCGCTCGCGCGGAACGTTGCGCGGATGCATGGCGGGGACATCATGATTTCATCGCAGGTTGACAAGGGTTCGACGTTCACGTTGGTGCTACCGATGAACGTGGCGCAGGGTCGAGCCGCGGTCACGAGCGAGCGAAACGCGGCGTAGCGCGGCGGAGCGGGTCGTTGCGCGATGTGTGTCGCGCGATGTGTGTCGCGCGGTGTTTGTCGCGCGGTGTGTGTCGCGCGATGCCAAGGGGTTAAGGACGAGAGAAAGAAGTGGCAAGGTCCACAGCGAGTAGGCGAGCAAAGACATGGAGATCACGCAAACACGACAGGGCGCGGTGACGGTACTCAAGCCGACGGGGCCGCTGGTGGCTTCGGATGCGGAGCAGTTTTTGCGTGAGGCCAGGGAGGCAGCGACGCGGAGCCTGGGCCGGCTAGTGATCGATGTTTCGGCGGTGCCTTATGTGGATAGTGTGGGGCTTGAATCGCTACTTGATGTCACGCGATCAATCTCTGAAGGTGGCCGATCGCTTCGGCTTTGCGCGGCTGGGGAAACGCTGCGTGAGGTGCTGGATGTGACGGGATTGTCTGAGCGATTTGAGCAGTATGAAGACGTGCACGCCGCGGTGAGGAGTTTCCTGTGAGCGAGCACGATTTCAACGCGCATACGAGCCATGGACAAGGTGAGGAAGAAGTGCTGCGCGGAGAAGCGGTGCGTGGTGAGTCGCACAAACGCGTTCGTATCGGCGAGGCGTTAGTTGCTGACGGCGCGATTACGCGTGAACAGCTTGATCGTGCGCTGGCAGATCAGCGGACGAACGGTAAATTACTCGGCGATATGTTGGTTTCGCAGGGCGTGATCACGTCGCAATCGTTGCTGCTTGCACTTGGGCGTTCGCTCGGGGTTGCGTGCGTGCACCTTCGGCATGGCTTGATCGATCCGGCGTTGTTGAAGATGATCGGGGCGGAAGAAGCGGAACGTCTGCGGGCGATTCCACTTTTCAAGGTGCACGATGAGTTGACGGTTGCGATGGCCGAGCCGCAGAGCCTGCCGACGATAGATCGGTTGCGGTCGCTGACGAAGTGTCGCATTCGAGCGGTGCTGGCGCTCGAGGCGAACATCATCGAGTTTGTCAAGAAGTATGGATCGGGAGATGTTGACGTTGATGCGTTTTTGACGTCGCTTGCGGAGCAGGATGTCGAGGTCATCGAGCGTGAGCAGGTGGACGAGGGGCCATCGACGGACCTTGACACGATGGTGCAAGGCTCGCCGATTATTAACCTGGTCAACATCGCGTTTTTGACGGCGGTTAAAGAGGGCGCGAGCGATATCCATATTGAGCCTGAAGGAGGTTCTGGGCCGCGCGGCACGCGTGTTCGGTATCGCAAGGATGGAGTGTTGCGTGATTTGATGCGGCCACCGCCGGGGATGCATGCGGCAATTGTGTCGCGGGTCAAGGTCATCGGGAAGATGGATATTGCGGAGAAGAGGCTGCCACAGGAGGGACGGGTGCGGATCGTGGCTGAAGGCCGCGATATTGACTTGCGCGTGTCGAGTATGCCGACGTTGTTGGGTGAGAAGATCGTCGTGCGAATTCTTGATAAGCGCAACTTGCGCGTGAAGCTTGAAGATCTTGGGTTTCGTAAGGACGCGATCGAACGTTTCAAGCGGTTCTTGAAACAGTCGCATGGGATGGCTTTGGTCACTGGTCCAACTGGTTCGGGCAAGACCACAACGCTGTATTCTGCGCTTGATTTATTACGTTCGCCTGAGGTCAACATCCTTACGGTTGAAGACCCGGTGGAGTATCAGCTTGATCTTGTCAATCAGATCCAGGTGAGCGAATCGGTAGGTTTATCGTTCGCGCGTGCGCTGAGGTCGATACTTCGGCAGGATCCTGACATCATCATGGTTGGCGAGATCCGCGATACTGAGACGGCGCGGGTCGCGGTGCAAGCGGCGCTCACGGGCCACTTGGTGCTTGCGACACTGCATACAAACGACGCACCTGGAGCCGTGGCGCGGTTGGAAGATATGGGAATCGAGGCATATCTGCTGAGTAGTGCGCTGCAGGGCGTGGTGGCGCAGCGCCTGGCGCGCACGGTGTGTGCGCACTGTGCTATTAAGTATTATCCAACCGAGCAGGTTCTTGCAGACGCGGGTTTGAGCGATAAGGCGGGTGTTGCGTTTCGCAAGGGCGCGGGTTGCCAGCGATGTCATGACAGTGGATTTCTGGGTCGCGCGGGTGTGTATGAAGTGCTGGAGGTAACGCCCGCGATCCGGCGATTGATCCATCATGGAAAGCCTGCGCACGAGATTCGCGAGGGGATGCGACGCGAGGGGGCATGTACGCTGCGTGAAGAGGGCGTGCACATCGCGCTCGAAGGCAAGACGAGCCTCGAAGAGATTCTTCGGGTGACGCAGGATGACGACGTGGAAGGAAGCGACGCTGGTGAGCCGCCGCCGGAAAGGAAGGCGGCATGAAGTATCAATATGAGGGCTTTGATCAGCGTGGGAAGCCCGTGTCTGGAGCCGTCGAGTCACCGGATGATTCGCACGCGCGCGAATCGTTGCGGCGCGATGGAATTTACGTTGATTCGATTCGCCAGATTCGCCTCGAGGACCTTGATCATCGCAAGAAAACTAACGCTCGCGATGGACACATCCCGCGACTTGGAGGTGGGCAAAGGCTGAGCGTGCTCGCAGCGTTCATGCGGCAGCTATCAATATTGATCGCGACGGGCACGCCTTTGGTTGATGCGATTGCTAGCTTGGAACGTCAGGAGCGCGATGTGGCGTTTCGAGCGGTGATCAAGGATATTTTGTCCAAACTGGAACAAGGTTCAACGTTCTCCGAAGCGGTCGCCGGCCATCCTGCATATTTCAGTGGCGTGGCTCGATCATTGATCTCGGCGGGCGAACAAGGTGGCCAATTTGATCAGATGCTCGGTCGCATTGCGCGACTTGCTCGCCAGCAAGAGAAGATTCGATCAACGGTTGCGGGAGCGATGATCTATCCCGCGTTACTTATTAGCGTATCGATTGGTGTTCTGTGTGCGATGTTGTTCTTTGTGCTGCCTCGCTTTGAAGGACTATTCAAGACACTGGGCACGCCTTTGCCCACGATGACGCGTGTGTTGATGGCGATGAGCGGGTTTCTTCGTGAGAACTGGGTCGTGTGTGCAGGCGTGGTTGTGTGCAGCGTTGCTGCGATTGTGTTGATGTCAACCACGCAGCGAGGCAGGGCCGCGATCCAAGCCGGAGCGATGAAAATGCCCGTCATTGGTTCGGCGATGCGAGCACTTTCGACCGCGCGAGTGGCGCGTGTCCTGGGAGTGCTTCTCGAAGGCAAGGTGCAGATGATCGATGCGTTACACCTGACACGTGACGCGGCTGGATCGCCGCATTACGCCGCGCTGATCACGCGGGCCGAGGATTCGGTGTTGCGGGGAGACACGGTGTCAGCGGCGTGGGAGGGTTCGGTGCTCGTACCGCCTTCGGTTGTTGAAGCTGTTCGGTCGGGCGAACGCACGGGCAGGGTTGGCACGGTGCTTTTGTCGCTCGCGGAGCACATGGACGAAGATAACGAACTGGCGATCAAGACCGCGACGCACATCATCGAACCGGTGATTCTCATCGTGCTCGGGCTCATCGTGGGCGCGATGGCAATCAGCATGTTCCTTCCTTTGCTCGACTTGACGGCAGCGGGTAGTGGCGGGCCTGTGCCGTAGTAAATTGAAGCGGTTGCAGAATTAAAAATTGATACTGGTTTGCCAGAGCATGATGTATGTCCAAATGTGTTAATGGAATGTGCAGGAAGGTTGTTGAGGAGGTACCAGATGGCGCTCGCAATATCGATTAGCGCTTGCACAATCGCTGCGGCACAGGTCTTGCGTAACGGATCTGTTCACGCGGCATTACGTGTTTCGCGATCGGTTGCTTCGCGCGCGACCGAAGCGACGGGTGCTGTTCCCGGGAGCGTGCATTCAGGCGATAATCTGGGAGGAGAGAGTGTGTTGAGACTGAAATCAAGAGAGGGAGTAATGCTCCTAGAGGCCATGGACCGCGCAGGATTTAAAGCCGAACCCGCGGATGTGGCGATCGACGCAGCGCCGTATTCGGGTGTGTATGAGGTCCCTCCGCGTAACTCGGGCGCACCAATCGCACGATTAGCCAAAGCAGAGCTTGCTCGCGCTTATCGCATCGATCCATCGGAGATCGAAGCGGCAGTGATGGAAGCACCGCGTCCGGTATCGTCGAGAGCGAGAGACGCGGACCATGTACTTGCAATCGGGTTAGCCCGGCGAGTGGTGATGCCGTTAATGCTTGATCTCGACCACGCGGGGATCGAGCCAAGACGTGCGACATTGCCTCATATGGCGTTGTGCGCGCGGGCGATGCAGGAGTCGGGCGTTGCCGAAGCGATCGCTGTGATCGATCTTTCTTGGTCGGGTGCTCACCTGACGGTCGCGTTGCGCGACGACACAAGCGATATCTGGGGCGGAGCGGTGCCTTGCTTTGTGCGACATATCAGCGAAGCATCCATCGTTTCCTTGCACGATGCGACGGCGATACGGATCGGCGGATCGGTCGATCTTGCGAGTGAAGTGCTTGGGATTACCGGATGCATATCAGGCTTTGACATAAGTGATTCGGCTGCTCACGAAGCCGCTCGATGCGTAGCTACCGCGGTGAGGCCCTTGATCACCACTTATCTTGATGCACTCGCAACTGAAACCGCTCGATCGATCGCGTATGTGTCACATCGACACCCGGCATCACCTATCACGCGCGTGCTCGTGTGTGGCGACGGAGCGGGGTTGCCCGGCGTTTGCGATCGACTCGCTGGCGAACTGGGCTTCGATGTTTCGTTGCTCACGCCAGCCGCGATGGTCCAATGGCCAGAAGGGCTTGAGCACTTTGCATACTTGCCTTCGATGTCGCCGGTGGTTGCGCTTGCAATTGAGTCTAGTCAACGAAGCTATGGACCTGCGCACTCGCGCGGGACGCGAACGCAAACTCATGCACATTCCGTGCCTGGTGCACGCGTATGAATGCGGTCAAAGCAAGATCAGTTTCTTTACATTCATCATCGCATACGTACTCATGAACGAATGCAAGAACGAACGAAGCAACCCAAGGACGACCGATGCTCGACTTGACACCAATGACGATCATGCACACAT
>JBBRGG010000123.1:0-10868 GCA_038240875.1 Phycisphaerales bacterium
GGTTGCTGTCCATGATCAAGCCATGCTGGCCGCCTTCAAGCTTTTCGAGTTCGCCGGTGCGAAAGTTGCCCGATTGCTTCAACAAATTATCGACTAGCGTGGTCTTGCCATGGTCGACGTGCGCGATGATCGCGACGTTGCGGATGGTTGGATTACGCCGAACATCCCCTTCGAGAAGCTTCGAATGGGCGGTTGCGGCGATCGTAGATTCATTGCTCATAACTTCGTCTTTGCTCGTGAAAGTGTCCGGCTCGGCCTGCTTCGCTTGGTCTACTCGACCAGGCAAGCCCACTCCTGCCGTCTCTTCGCGCACCACAACAACAGGACTCGCCTGGAGTTCCGACATCGCCTAAACCGATCAGGGTACCGACTATAGGTCGCCCCCCACTCGCTTCCAATACCCCACCCTTCCATTCCGCCCGCAGAGCGATTCCACACACCCCGCACACGCCGCGCATTCCCATCGAACCCCCACTTAACACGATTCAAATCATGGCATTCTTCTTCCTGTATGGCACCTTGTATCCAAGGCCCCGCGGCGACTTCCGGGTGCTCTGCCTTCCACATCGCGGTGAACGCCGCTGATCGCTCCCCGGAGGGGAACAGCAATCAGCGACCCCGCAACAGATGAGATCGGAGCCCAACGATGTTGTTCTCAAAGACGTCTCCTGCGCGTTTCATGGCTGCAACTGCCCTTACCTTCGCTTGCCTTTCCACCTTCAACGCCGCCAACGCCCAGTCAACCACCTTCTACTCTGAAAACTTCGAGACCAGGACCAATTACCCCGAATGGTCCAGCAACATGACTCGCAACACCCAAGCACGCTCAGCCTTCACCGCGTTCAATGGCCGCAACGGTCGCCAGAACATCGTCCTCTCTCTTGGTGCTCTGCCCGCTCTCCCGACTTCAGGCACGAACGGCTCTTCAGGAACTGGTGGCACTTCTGGTTCAAATACAGGCAACAACACCAGCGGCTTCACCGTCGGAACCGGCTCGCCCAATACCCCCACGACCAACCCCATCATCACTCAGCTTTCCTACATCTTCACCCTCAGCTTCGATCTTTACATCCTCGACTCCTGGGATGGCAACGAAGCCACTTATGGCATCGACAAGCTCCTTGTCCGTGCCAACAACGCCCTTATTTTCAACCAGTCCTTCTCGAACCAAGCCGGTAACCCTCAGTCCTTCGCTGGTACCCCAACCCAGTCCGGGTCGAACCTTGGTTTCCACTACTTCAATGATTCGATTTACCGCAACATCGCCATCAACTTCACCATCCCCGCTGGCCAGCCCCTGACCCTTCTCTTCACCGATACTCTCGCCCAGAGCCTCGAAGACGAATCCTGGGGCATTGATAACATCAACGTTTCATACTCGGTTGTTCCCACCCCAGGCACCGCGGCCTTCGCGGGCTTCTCGGCACTCTTTGCCGCCCGTCGCCGCCGTTGATCTTGGTTTTCCAAACTACCCAGTGTAATAAACAAGCCCACGGGTTAAACCTGTGGGCTTGACGTTGAATCAAATGATTATGCGAGGATGAAACTCACAAAGAGCCTGTAGGTATGAGCAAGTTACTTGTCAGAAGAAGACTTTTCCGGTGATAACTTGTCGGATGATAACTTGTCCGGTGATGATTTGTCCGGTGATGATTAGTCCGGTGATAACTTGTCAGATGAAGACTTCTTGGCCACAGGATCTTGCAGCGGCCGCTGCCACCATATTAACCGAATAGTGCCATCTCCAGGCAATTGCGCGAGCGGATGATCATTCCCAAACGCGTTCGCTGATACGCCAGGCACACTAGGCATGTCATCGTTGCTGTTCGCTTCCAACGCCCACCAAGGCTCTTTCGCTCGGCCCGTTATCGCCAGCGAATTATCGATCGCGATCAGATCTCGCAAATCAAGATGGTTGCTCGCTCGCTCGTGCGAATCGTGACCCGAACTCTCACTAGTAGCGAGTAGGTCTTTGCCCGAGAAAATCTCGTCGATGAGCGCGTGATCTTGACGAAGGTCAGTTGGCAGCACACGAAGCGTCGATTCATAGTTAGATGTCAACCTAGTCGTTGCATCGTAGCCGCCACGCGTAATTTCATCGGTTGCCTTTACAGAGACAGCCACAAGGTTTATTGGTCGTGAGCTATTAGCAGGCAACTGGTGCCGAGTCGCAGGAAAAAGATTCATCGCCATCATCACACCACCGGGTTTAGCACCTGCGTTGGTTTCGCTTGTGCAAACCTCACTCGATGCCGACGTGCTCGTGTCCCGAGCTTGCACTGAGCCTCGCGGCACTCCGCCACGGCTTTCTTCGTACGAGCTAGTATCGCCCATCCTTAGAGCTTGCGAAACACGCAACCGAGATCCATTCCCAACAGTGCTGCCACCAGAACCCAAACCAGAACCCAAACCAGAACCCAAACTAGATATAACATTAGAAGTATGCTGCTCGTTACCGACGCCAGCCACAAGCTGGTTCGTCGGGCTTAGTACATCGGCTCGCATCGCCTGTGTGTCTCGCATAGAAGGATTCGGCGTGCTAATCGCGTATCCACCACTACCGCCTGAGCCGGTGTTGTTTTTAGCAATCAACACTGGTTCAGTATTCTGTGGCAAGAGCCGGTTTGCCCGTTCGAGGATCGCCGCCGCTCCGACCGCGATGACCAACAAGCACGCGAGCATGACTCGCGCGACGGAAATCTTTCGCTTTGTAGGACGAGAAACAAACGCGCCACGTTGCTGCGCTTTAGTAAGCACGATCCGGGTCAAGTCCGGGCATTTTGCACGCACATCAAATCCGCCCAGAATCCGCTTCATCCCCGCCAATTCGTCCACGCCACTAGGAATCCGAGTCAACTCATGAAGTGCCTCGCGCTGGCCAACGCGATCGCGCGTCCCGGCGGCATCAAGGTACGCATTAAGTCGCTGATTAATACTTCGTTCGCCGCCCATGCCAATCTTTCCGCCTGACCTGTCTGTAGCCGCCTCGTCTGCACCTAAACCGTTGATTCCAAGTTCAAACAAGCCTGTTTCCCCGGACATGCCCGATCCACCAGCGTCACCACGTCCTTGCACGGGGCCAAATGCGCCTGAATCGCCGGGCATCTGCCACATGCCGCTCTGTTCATTTCGCGTGTTCATGCCCACGCCTCCTGACTCAGGTACGTCGGCGTCTTCTCAGACTCGCCCGCGATCGCGAGCACAGCGTCTCGCAACTTGATTCGCCCACGGTGCAAATGACTCTTGACCGTCCCCTCAGGAATCGCTAACTGCTCGCCAATCAACCAGATAGGCCAGTCGTGCTGGTGAAACAACACCACCACTTCACGTTGTTCATCTGAAAGAGTCATGAGCGCTCGCTGGAGCGTGTCCTTGTATGACGCCCGATAATCTGATTCTTCTACCTGATTGGCGGTCACCTTGGTCTCAACACATTCGCTGATGTAATCGCTTTCAGAGAGTGGCTTTTTCTTCTCTCGTATGTTCAGATACAAACGCCGAGCGATAGTGAAGAGCCAGGTCGAAAAGCGAAACCGAGGATCAAAGCGGTCAAGATTCGTAAGAACTCGCACAAACGCCTCTTGCGTCACGTCATCCGCGACGTCATTGCGTCCTGTCAAACGAAGCAAATAGGCGTGCAGCGAGCCTTGGTGCGCACGAATAAGTACCTCGGCGGACGCTTTGTCCCCCGCCGCCGCCTTCAGGATCAGCTTGTGTTCGTCGGCTCGTTGCATTCGTCACTTCCCCGAGTAGATCGCGTCTGATACAGAGTGTACCAGATCGGCTACCCACGCGGTTGCAAAGAATATGGCGATGTGTAGGAAATTGTGGGAGCGACTTAGAGATACGCAATCTGTATACGCCTTCTGAAGTAAACCAAAGTATGCCTGGATCCGATTTAGAGTAATTCATATCACGAAATCTTCACTTGTGTGTGTACCCTTTTTTCGTTAGGCAAGTTACAGAAATGTACTCCTGTTCGCGTGGAAGTCGTACAACTCTGCTTACGCTGCGTTCTCGCGACACATCTAAACAATGCGTTCGCAGAAGCGAACAATTGTCCAAGGAGCATCATCATGGCAGCGGATAGAAATGTGACCGTTTCGAGCCAGATGATTCCGATCCAGTTGAACACTACGGCTGAATGTGTAGGTGTGGCTGCGGGTGCGGGACACGGCGGGGGGCGACAGCGCACTCGCTCGTTTATTGATCGAGCGCTGAAAGCAGGCCGCTCGATTCTGTGTGGCGGGCTGGTTGCTTCGAGCTTGCTTGTTTCGATCAAGACCGCTGATGCGCAGCAACACCGCGTTGCCTCCGTGCGGGTTTTGGTTGACGAGTGGAACTATGTCGCCGTCTACGACGAAGCTGGCGGAACCATCCCGGCTGGAACTGCTGTAAGTGCCGCTCGCGTGATTGCCTTCCGCGACCAGAGCAAAGTCGTTGGCGACAACCTCAGCATCGTCATGTACACCCTAGGCGAAGATTCAACGTGGACGCGCGACACCTTCACGACGCAAGACCAGTGGAAGATCGTGCGGACCCTCAAAGAAGAGCTCTCTATTCCCGACACCGACGATCACCGCTGGGGCGTCGCGATCAATGAAGAGAGTAATAGCCAAGTCGCGACCTCTGTTCTCATGAGCACCGGCGTGGTCGAAGGCGATCCCTTGGCGTTGGTTCTGTTGAATGCGCCCGACCCGGCCGAACTCACGCAATTGTTGGTGTGTGTGGGATACGCCGCCGCGAAAACGCCAACAGACTTTCCCGCCGACGAAAGCGACCCGATCGAAAAGATCGACCTGCTGGCGTACACGATCATGATCGAAGGCACCAAGCTCGAAGCGAGCACGCTCATCGTGGCCACCGAGATCTACAGTATTGGCTTTGGCGGCTCGCTGGTGGCTGTGATAGTGCCGATTTCGGATCGACCGATGGGACCGCCAACTCCCTGGACACCACCGGTTTGCACAGTCAGTCAAGGTTTGTTCCTGTGTACGTTTGAAATCACATGCGAAATTACGCGTACACAACGTTTCATAAGCAAGCGCACACAATCATGTGTGATTGCTGGCGTGAATACATACTGCGATCAACAAACTATCTTGATATGTACCGAAACGCATAAATGTAAAGGCGCTTCAGTTCCGGGAGTAATTATAATCGGTACATGCGTGCAAAGCCGCTGGCTCCCCCCCCCCAACTCCTGCTATACCATGTGGCCCTCTTGCGCCGATTGTTCCTAGACTTGATCCACTATGGCCATACATTGGCGATCAAAGCTTGCCCCGCAACTGTGACATCGGTGCGGGCGGATGGGTCCCTCCGGATTCAGATTGTGCATGCAATTAAAACAATGAGACAACAACCTACTAAGTTATCCACACTGCGACGAACAAAAATGGTATGTTCTCTGTTCGTCGCTTTTTTGCTTTCACTCTTTGTGCAAGCCGGGTTTGTCTTATCTGGAACAATTCATGGTTTTTTTGTTGAAAGATATCGAAATCCATATAATCAACAAAGTTTATTTCTTCGTCTCACTAATATCAACTCTGATCTGCCAGGAAGTATTGGCATTTGGGTCTATCGTCCATTCGTAACAATCGTGATCACATCATTTTTAAACAGAGGTGAATACAATTCATACACCAAAACGATCAAACATCCAGAATGGAGCAATTCAAAGAACTACTTGGCTAGCTACACCAACGTGGATACTATAAATACTTTCGAAGTTGCTACCGGCTGGCCATTGCGATGTGTGGTAGCGGAAAATATGCACGGGGGGTCAGGGCGGGTCTCTTTAGTTTCTCTCCCCGGCCTCACCCAAGCCGATTACAGCATATTCGACATGCACTGGCGCTATTTGTGGTGGCGTGTCGCGGCAAACACGATATTCTGGGCGTGCGTGCTACTTCTACTCAGGCTTTACATGCCGCGAGCGATTCGCTTTCTTTGGCGGCTTCGTTCTTTCCTTCGGGTTCGCCGTGGGCAATGCCCATCGTGTGGCTATCCAGTGCCCGGCCTTGCGATGTGTCCTGAGTGTGGCACACGTGTGGATGCGAAAAAACTTCTATAAAATGGAGGGTAAATAGCGATTAGACACAGGCGGTAATTCTGTGCCACGAGAAGGGCCAGGCATTTTGTGTGATACGAATTCGCGATGAAACTCAGGCAAATATGTAGAGAATGAAGCCCCTCTCGGAGAGAGGAAGTACCCAAGTCTCGCTGAGTTTCTGTGACGATTTGTATAAGTCACGAACAAACCAAAACAAAACACGACCCGAGAATTATTCTCAGATTCTGTGGTCGTGCTTAGGTTTAATCTAACTTATATTCAGTATCCGCCTTGCTCGAAGGTGATGAAGAACGTATTACGTCATCGCCAGTCACACGCCGTCGAGGTTGGTGTCGGCACACGGGAAGCCTTGCTCGAAATCGGTGAAGAATGCAGCGACGTCGTCGCCCGTGGTGCCGCCGTCTTGGTTGTAGTCGGCGGGGCACGAGGGGCAAGGCGAACCCGCGCCGCGGAGGTCAACAACCCAGCCGACAAGATCGCCGCCAACCGTGCGTCGGCCAAGCCCGGCGATCACAAGCCCGTCGCCGGAGATGCCACGCGCCTCACGAAGCGTCGCCGCACCAATATCAATACCAAAATCGCTTACAAGCACGGCTTTAAGCTCGCGCATTCCCGTGGTTGGCGTCCAGATCATCGCGCTGGGAGTGCCCGATGCGGGAGTGCCATACCCGACGACTGTGTTGCCGTCGTTGCTGACCGCGGTCGCGGTGGCGAGCGTGGGCCCACCTGGGAGGTCGCCCAAGATTTGGAGCGTGTCGGCAGCCGTCCACCCCTGCAAGGCCCAATCCTGATGAAGCCAGCGAACCGCCTCGGTGCCTTCGATCGAGGAGCCATACCCGACCGAGACCGAGCCAGTGGGCGTGATTGCGCGGGCTTCGCCAAACTCGACGCCGCCGGCGATGTCGGGGAGGATGCGGAATCCAAAGAGCGCGCTCCAGCGGAAGGCCATTGTCGTGCCGATGTTGGAATCGGTGCATCAACTTTGACAAAGCTGTTGCTAGTGACGTCATCGGCGACAGAGAAGATGCCTTCGGGGTCTTCGGTGCCGATGCCGATGAGTTGGTCACCGGTCCAGAAACAGGCTTCTAAAGCAAAGCCTGGCTCCTCGCGAGAGCCGACGATTGTCAAGCCGTCATCGCTGATACCGTAGCCGCTGGTGCCGTTGAACCCGTTGAGAATGGTGCCACCGAGGTTTGTCGGGGCGGCGTTGCTGGTCCAGCGTGAAGCGGAGAAGAGGTTGATGCCATGCTTGGCGTCGCCTGCGACGACCGAGCCATCGGCGGAAGCGGCATTGCAGATGGCTTTACTAATTCGCGTCAGTAGGATTGGGCAAAAAGTCAGCAGTGCTTGAGCTGAGCTGCCACTTGACTGGACGCGGGACGCCGATGGCGGTTTGGGCATAGCCCATGGCGAAGTTGCTGTCGCCCGAGACCCCGATCAGCTCGCTGGTGGTGCTCGCGACAGGGATTGCGTCGTTGGGCCATCGAAAGGTATGTGCCTGAGCCGAAGCTGCAGCGACTAAAAGACCGAACTTGGCTAAGTAAGACGACATTCCGAAAGAAGGAATCACACGCCGAGAAACAGAATTGTACATTTGCATTGATTGATCTCCCAACCTCGACGAGATCTTGTCCTGAAGTCGAAGCTGCCCGCCACATAGTGACAGGAGAGGAAACCTTCACGCGTCTCATAGCAATTCTATAATAGTGGGGGGATAATGACAGCATTTCTCTACATCTTGATACTACCAAGTCCCTGAAAGATCACGTTTCCTGTGAGTTATCCTGTTTCAAAATCATTGAATTTGCGAAGGCTGTCCGAGAACTCTGAAGTTGCTTGAAGTCTCGGACGATTGACGAGGTATGCAAACATGCCAATTGGCATGGCGAAGCGTGAGAATGCCTGAAAATGAGCCTTTGCGAGGTGCTTGCTATGTCCTTGAAGCCTGATATCCAGACCGATTCTGCTGCAACCCCACGCACCAACGGTGCCGACGCAGGCCCGCAAGAACGACACATCAACACGATTGAGCCAAAGATCACGAAGTTGCGCACCGCTACTCACGAAACCGATTTGCACATCGCCGACGATGGCGGAGTTGCCGAGCTTGATCGCCGAGGTGTGCCTCGTCGCGGTTGCCGGGGAACCGCGATGGCTGTATTCAATGGCAATGGCACCGTTGCCGCGCTCGTACGCATCAACTTGATCGATGAGTCACTGGGCGGTTTGGGCGTGCTCAGCCCCGTGCCAGTCGAATGTGGTTCGCAATTCTCACTTGTTCCCGAAGCAGGAATCGGCCTCAAACAAATCGGGTACGTCGTCAGTTGCATTTATACGCCCGAAGGCTATCGACTGGGGCTCAAGAATCGCACACTGCGTGCGGTGGCATAAATTGTTTTGAAGTCAGGTATAGCTTAAACCAAAAATTTGCTCTATAAACGAAGTTGCTTATACGTGGCTCCAGCGTTCCTTGATGCGAAGCCACGCAGCGTGATAGCGCGCTCCCATGTCCTCCAAGGCTGCGGGAATCACTCGCACCTGTCCGACCACATCGATAAAGTTGGAATCGCCGCCCCATCGCGGTACAAGGTGCACATGCAAGTGGCTCGGAACGCCCGCGCCCGCGGCCCTGCCTTGGTTGATCCCGATATTGATCCCTTGCGGATCAAGGGTTGCCAGGACCAGCGCGGTTGCACAATCAACTAACTGCCAGAGTGCTGCTCGCTGATCGAGCGAATACTCGAGCAACGCGGGCCTTGCTTCGGCGTGAGCAACAAGCAAGTGACCATTGGAGTAGGGATATTTATTGAGCAGGATCAAGCCTTGCGAGCCGCGCACGATCACGTGATTGGCGATGTCGTGCTCGGGCGCTAGCCAATTGTCTCGAAAAAACGAGCCCGTCGAAGGCTTGCCCGCGGCTTTCTCGCTGGTACCAAGCGCTTCGAGATAGGCGAGCCGCCACGGAGCTTGCAAGGCTGGAGTCTTTGGGTCCATAGAGAGAGGGTATCGAGATTGGTTTGAATCAGATGGGCTAACAATTGATGTTGGATTCAAGCGGATCGATATGCCGTAATCAACCTCCTAGCCCCGTACACTCTTTCCCACCACTACTCGGCGCGCACACGTAGCGCCGCGTGCGTGCGCATATCAACGGTCGCCGAGCGTCGGCGGCTTACGGATACTCCGCAGCAGGATCAGCGGCTGCACAGGAATCAGGCATGTTCACATCAGTCACTGTTGGGTCCAAGGGTTCGATCGACGCGGTGGTCTTTGGCGTCTTTGGCGAAAAAGGCCGCGCTGTGGGCCTCGATGACGCCTCCCGCGCCGCCGCCGCTGGGTTGGGCCTTCTTGACACAGTCAAAGAAGCACTCACCCGCCCCGAAGCCACGGGCGATGCTGGCTCGCTGGTTGAATCCGTCGTAACGCAGAGCAGCAACGCTGCGAGCAAAGCCGCCGCGAAAGCTGGCAATGGATCCATGCGTGTGCTCCTTGTCGGCCTCGGTGACAAAGCCAAGTTCGAGCCAGGCACGCTCCGCTTCGCAATTGCCAACGTCGGCCGCCGCCTCGTCGCGGTCAAGGGTTCGTCTCTCGCTATCGAACTCGATGGTGCTATCAAGTCTGCAAAGGCCGACGCATCTGCCAGTGGTAACGCCATCGGCGAAGGGCTCGGGCTCTTGTCCTGGGTTTGCGATACGTTCAAGGGCAAAGCCACCCCCGACGCCAAACGCACCAAACTCACGCTTCGCGTGGGCGAAGGCGAGATCCTTGCTGGCGTCAAGCGTGGCTTGGCCATCGCCGAATCCGCCAACCTCTGCCGAACACTCAGCCAGACGCCCCCCAACATCGCCACGCCCGCATACATGGCAGACCAAGCCAAAAAATTGGCACGCCAAACCGGCCTCAAGTGCACCGTGATCGAAGGCGACGCGCTCGTGCGCGAAAAAATGATCGGTCATATTGCCGTGGGTCAGGCCAGCGAGAACAAGCCTTGCCTCATCCGCCTTGAATACAACCCCGCAGGCGGCTCATCGAAAAAGCCTCTCGTCCTCATCGGCAAGACCGTGACCTACGACACCGGCGGCCTCTCCCTCAAAATCAACAACGGCATGGTCGGCATGAAGCGCGATAAAGACGGCGGATGCGCAGTCTTAGGCGCGATGCACGCAATTGCAACTACCATCAAACCACGCCGCAAAGTCGTCGCGTTCCTCGCTGCAGTAGAAAATTCAATCTCCGACGAAGCATACCGCCCAGATGACATCCTGACCTATCGCAACGGCGTGACCGTCGAGATCACCAACACCGACGCCGAAGGCCGCTTGGTTCTCGCCGACGCGCTCTGCTATGCATGCGAAAAAGAAAACCCCGGCGCGATCATCGATCTCGCGACCCTCACCGGTGGTGTGGTCGTCGCGCTCGGCTCCACGTTCTGTGGCATGTTCTGCGAAGACGACGCCCTTCGCGCCCAAATCGAAGAAGCCGCCAAGGTCAGTGGCGAGCGCGTGTGGCGTTTGCCCATGCACACCGAATACCGCGAGATGATGAAGAGCCCCGTCGCCGACATCCTGAATAGCAACGCCAATCGCAAGGCCCATCCGATTCAGGGCGCGGCGTTCTTGTCCTACTTCGTCGATGAAAAAGTGCCTTGGTGCCATTTGGATATCGCGGGCGTGCACGTTGCCGAAGGTAACCGTGGCATGTTCATCGACGGACCAACCGGCTGGGGCGTGCGCATCCTCGCTGAGTTCGCCGATCGCTTGTAATCGCTTCGTGACTTGCAGCTCGAATATCT
>JBBRGG010000124.1:0-10717 GCA_038240875.1 Phycisphaerales bacterium
TGAGGGGTTGTTCTGAGGAGGGTTTGAGGGGGGAAGGTTAGTTGAAGAAGCTTCGCTCATGGGTCATCTCGTTTCGTCGGCGTGCGCGATCAAATCGGCTCGCCTTGGGAATTTGTGTTGGACTGACTATATGTGCAGGTATAAATGTGCAGGACTGGATGTGCAGGACTGGATGTGCAGGACTGGATGTGCGGGACTAGATGTGCGGATTGGTTGCGATGATAATCGCGCACTAGTTGGGAAGTTGGTGGGGAAGTTAGTGGGGAAGTTGAAGCGGGCAATGGGCGTGAACCAAATTGGCTTCCTAGCTGGAAGCTCTGCAGATTGGACTAGCAGATTGGGCCCAATTAGTGCCCGGCGATAAGGCCTTCTCGTTGGATCGCCTGCTGAAAACCCCGGCAAAGCCCCATTCACGAAAGTAACCATGGAAAGCGGCTTCAAACCTAAGGCGTCTCAGGCCCTCGAGTAGGCCCTGGTAATTCGGATCGATATGGATGCGTGGCATGCCATGAGCACAAGTATAGTCGGCCCAGAATCAGCTTGGTATAAGCATAAGCGAGACCATGGGCACGGACGCGTTTACGTTCTTATGCATTGGTCTTGGACTTGGCCCCATTCATCGCGGGTTTGAGCTCGAAGATCGTTTGCGTGCGGACGACCAAGCCTTGGTTGGCGATGAGGTGGTAGGACTGGGCGTGGACCTCATTGCGATAGCGCTGCACGTCGATCACCGAAAGGCATTTGCCAGCGTCGTCGCGCCAAGCGTACATCAACGCCGCGTTGACCTTGCCCAGTTCGTTTACTTCGTCGTAGGTCGCCGAGTAAATGTTTTCGGTGAGGGTTTCGGTTTGGACGGTTGTCATGTAAAGGGCACGGTCTTTGTCGAGGGAGTGCTCAAAGTCGCGCTCTCCACCACAGAGGAACGCGGCCAAAATGCCGGTCGCTGGCAGGTTGCGATCTTGATCTGTCACGAGCTCGGTCGCACAGACCGACCCACTCTCGAAGCGCAAGACGTGCTGGCCAGGCATTACCCACGCTTCGAGTTCGTACTCGTCTGCGCGGATGACCTTGCGTCCTTTGAGCTGGAAAAGCTCGGGATGAAGCGCCCTCCCATAAAAGACGACTTGGTAATTTTGCAGAGCGTTTGACTTTGGCTGTGTGCTCACCGGCTCGACTCCTTCGCTCTAAGGCTTTGGCACGCAGGCACCACACCTGTGATTCGCCGTTATGTGCAGGAGTGACCTGCTCGTGGTCTCTTCGGAGTACTTCATTCGATCCGACAACTTCAACCCGACAACTTCAACCCGACAATTTCAATCAGCCGACCAGCTTTTTGCCACGCCTCTGCAGATGGCAATTGATCTATCGCCGCTTGAAACAAACTGATATCTCTATTCAAACAGGTATCTTTACTAGATCATTCCACACTAGGGCATATGTAGGATTTAGGCATCGGTAAGAGAAAGCTATTTTCTAAATTATCCATTGTGACATGCTTGGAATATACGTGTAAATGCATGCTGTGATCGATGTAAAAAGAGTATAGTATTATGGCCACAACATATCAGCACGATTCGGTCAAGTCTACAACATGTAGTTCCCCTGTAGAGGATTTACTCAAATAATCGTTAATCGTCAGGTAGTTCACAATGGGCGTTCGTAATTTGTTAGAATAAATTGGAGCAGGCCCATTAGTTGAGGGGGTTTAATTCTCATCAATTCAGATAAGGCACATCTACTCCAATCGATCTTGTGGCGAGATGGTCCGATAGGCCGACTAAGAGACTGATCACGAGCTTCGCTGCTTGCTGTTTCCAGTTCAACGTGCTCTCCTGTCATACAGGAATATGACTCATTCTCCAGAAATACCCCGATCGTGTCAAGAGAAATCAGCACAGAGTGGGATCCAATTCAAGCCGCGGCGGCCCTACCTTGGGACGCGCGGGTGGTGGCATTGGCGGAAGGTTTGATCGCAAGCGCGCGGATTGCTGGCACGTCGGCGGGCGACGCTATCGGTGCAGAATCTATCGCGGCACGACGAGCACAGGTGAATCTTGCTCAGGCGCTTATGGATGCGTGCATCGACGCGTGTCGGGCGTTTGCTGAAGCGCAGGCAGCGGAAAATAGGACTACAACCGGGGCCAAGAACGCGCGTGCGAGGAGCATCGTTTCGCGGGTTATGAGCCCTGTGCGAACTGCAAAGCGTGAGGCTTGTGCTCGCCGCGTGCGTGCTGTGCTCACGGCGACAGCGTCGGCGTGGGGCGCGCTTCCGGTTCGCGAACGAGGCGTGCTTGCGACCGTTGCGCGCGGATGGTGGGGTAACGCGGTTACTGCCCTCGCCACTGATAGCAGAGCGATTGTGCGATTGAGTGTTGCGCTGTTAGCAGCCGAAGCGATGGAAGCAGAGCTTGCGCTGGTGGCGTGCGGTCTGATGTCGGATGAAGATGGTTCGGTAGTTGACGCTGCGGAGCGGGCGCTAGTAATTTTGGCGGTGGGGGTCGCAAAGGGGCACACTGAAGATTTGAGTGGAGCGGTTGTGCACGCGGTTTCGTTGGCAGCCGAGGGGTTTGGGGTGCACCAAAGGCGTGGCGTAATGCTCGCGGTGGTTGCGCTGTTTGAACCGGCACGGCTTACACACGCGATGCGTTCGGGCGTGCTGGAAGGGGCGAGTCAGGAATCGCGAGAATGTGCCACGGCACTGCGCAGGCTGTTCGTGAAAGAGTCTGCGGAAATGAGCCGAGTCGGGAAAGACGCGCGAGCAAGTGTCGTGCGTGTGAAAGAATCTGAACTAAGGCGAGAAGAAGCCAACGAGTCGATCGAAGCGTTGCGATCGGTGCTTCGGCTATCCAACTCATCGCATGCGAGCAAGCGTGCGGTGGAATGGTTATCGCGCGAGGTATTGACCAAGGCGTGTGCCGACAGGCTCGGGCGAGGGCGAACGCGCGCGGATCATGCCGCGTTGCTCGAAGGTGCGCACTTGTTGGAGCATCCGGCGCGGGCGCGCGGGTTGGCGCGGATCGTGCTGCCGACGCTTAGGGCGGCAAAGGATGGCGCGGGAAGTGTGCTGCCGATGGACGTTGGAATAGGAACAGGGGTTGGGGTGGGGGTGGGCGTTGGAATAGGAATGGGTGGCAACGAAGCTTGGCCCGAAGATTTGCGGGCGCAGGTGCCAAGGGTCGCGATGCATCTGCGCGCGAGCGATGCGGATTTGTCGGCATGGTTAGCACCGCTGCTTGGTGATCCGTCGTCGCGGGTTCGGCTCGCACTGGCGATTCGCGGGCCTGCGGGTTTGCGGGCGGATTTGTGCCAGGATGCGCACCCGCTGGTGGCGAGAGCTGCTGCGATTCGCGCGTCGGAAGCGGGCACTCTGACTGAAGGGCGGCATACGCGCGACCAAACGAGCGGCCAGTCGCGTGGCGAAATTGAGGCGGCGCGCGGTGGTAGTGCGTTGATGCCATCCAAGGCTCTGGCGCGATCGCAGAGCGCAACGGTAAGGGCGATTTCGCAGGCAGATGGTTCGCTTGCGGGCTCGCGTGGAGTTGCGATGCGCTTGGCGTGGCATCGCCGAGGCGTGCGCGATATTGATGGCGTGAAGAGCGAACTCGCGTCGATGATTCTTGGCAAGGCGAGTGTGTGGCAGTCGTCGGCGGATACGAATAGCAACTGCGACATTGAAACCGGCGTATGGCTGATGCGAAGCTTGGGTCTGGTGACAGAACTGGGTGACGTGCTCGTCGAAGCGTTGGCGTCAGAACAAACTACGCCACGTGAGGCGGCAACACTCGTCGCGGCCATGGGAACGACCGAGTGTTCGCAATCGCGCGATGTGCAAGTAGTGTTGGATGGCGCGTTGCTGGGCGCGCTTGGATATGACGATGCGCGGGTGCGGTCGAACGCGATCGAGGCGATCGTGAGGAGACGTAGACGCGTGCGCGCGAGTGGTGTGAGTGGTGTGAGCGAGATATTGATGCCATGCAGTAGCGATGGACAAGTCCCTCGTGAGTCGCTGGCGCATTCGATTGTTGAACTCAAGGAAGATCCACATCATCGCGTTCGTGCGACGCTCTGGCGTGCGATGATTACGGGCGAATTAATAGATGTCTGGGCGGGTGCTGCATCGGTACGCACTGTCGCTGATAGCGCTATTACAGCAGACCATGCCACGGAAGTGCGCGGCGGCACAACCGAAGCCAAACCCAACGGTGAGGCGTCCATCAAAGATGCCTACGGCGCGCTCACGACGATGTTGACCTCGACCACGGCGATGGACCGCCTAGCGGGAACTTGGGCCGCGGGGCGAATCGTGCTGCGCGAGGGGAACCAAAGTCTCGCCGGGCGGGGCGTACGCGCGCGATTGGTTTCGCTTGGTGCGCACGACTCGCAGGCGCAGACGCAGGTATTGCAAGCAAAGCTTGCAGAACTCGCGAGGTTTGACACTGAGCCCAAAGTGCGGTGGCGGGCGGCGTGTGTGATTGAACGCGTAGAAGGCGATCTTCGAGCGCGTTGGTCGCGGCGCGATGGAATGGAAGCAAGCGAGAGGTTTACGCATTTCGCGCATCAGGAGGCAGCACAATGATGCAAGCTGATGATCAAGGCGTGCCCGCAGTTGTTGACTTGGTGACGACGCCGGATATTGAAGTTGAAAGCGACGTATTAAAAGGCGATTCGCAGACGGTTGTAACTCAAGGCGATGATGGGGGTGCTGCCAATCAAGTAGCAGGTGCTGAAATCGGCACGAGTTCGGTGATCGCGTTTGTCGTTGTGATGGTCGTGGTTGGGGGTTGCCTTGTTGGTGCGGGGATGTTCTTTGCGTGGCGGCGGAACGAACGCGGGCGCGATGCGCGCGAGGTCGCTGAGATGCGGCTACTCAAACGCAGCGGCTTGTCGCCTTCATGCCAACGAGCGATGCAGGAATTGGTGCACGCGGCTTTTGTGCGCGAGAATTTACGCGATAGCTTTGGTGAGAATTCGCGTTCTGTGGCCCAAGCAGGGAGCGTTTCGATGCTGGGGATGTTGATGGCGCCACACGCGGCGGCTGATGCGGCGCGAGCGGTAGCGACGCCGGAGGGAAGTGCCAAATTGGGAGTTGCGGTTGATGTGAAGCCTTTGGCGAAGGCGATGGAGCGATTAGGATCGCCGATTGATGATGTGTTGAAGATGGGAACGGGGAAAAAGAAGCTGGGGTTGCGAGAGGCTGCGGTGAAGGGGTTGGAGTCGGTCATGCCTGGTGCGCGAGCGAAAGCTGTGGCAGCACCGGCCAAGCTGCGTAGATGATGGGCTTGATGCTTTGAAGCCGTGAGGTCGGTGGTTGTAGTTTAGTTTGGCATGTCATAACTTGACATGACTTGACATGACTTGTCATGTTTGTCATGATCGTGACTAGATATGGTGGCACGACTCAAAGAAATCCTACGGGGACCGCAGGACCACCCAAGGCAGAACATGCCGGTATTTCCGGTGATTCGATCACTACGGCGTTACTTGGGCGGCGGTGGGCCAAACTCAGCGATGGGCGCGAGCCCACGAAGGCGCAGCGCGATATCGAGGATGATCCGGCGTTCGGTGCTGATCAAGAAATGGCTGAACAAGCGGCCTCGCGTCGTCGGCGGGTCGAGCCACAGGGGAACGCGGCCTATCGGCGCGGTGTTGTGGCAACCGACCCACCAATCGCGGAGATAGCCATAAGGCGTGATCGAGAATGTTGCATTTGGAAGCGCGTTATCGAGGGTGCGAAGGAACAATGAGCCTGGACGCATGGCGGACGCCGCGGCGTCGGGTCGGACGAACTTGGCGAGGATCGCGCCTTGGTGAGGCGTAGCGATGGTGTAGAGCGAGTTGATCTTGACTGGTGCAGTGATCGAAGCTTGCGGGTTTGCCAAGTCGTTGAAGGCGTCGCAGGCAAGGGCTCGCGCGACCAGGCCGCCCATTGAGAGCGCGACGATGTCGATGGGCTTTGCATTATCCCGCGTACTTTCATGCGTGGCGAGGGCTTCGCGCGTGGTCGCCACGGCGGCTTGCATGCTCGACGCGGTAGGAAACGCAATCGGGATCACGCGCGTCCCAGGCAAGAGTACGCGGAGATTCGTACGGATGGTCTTGAGCGCGGCGAGGGGCGCACGCCAACCGCACAGGACTACCAAAGGGCGCGGATTCACAAACGAGGTCGCTGTAAGTTCGTGCCACTTTGCATCGACTAACACGGGCGAAGGGTCAAAGGCGGGGTTGCGTCGTGGGTTCGTGTTCGTAGTGGCGACTCGCGCAGCTTCTTCATCGGATTGTGCACGAATACGAACAGGCATTTGATATGATCTTTCCGACAAGGCGGCTTTACGTCTTGCCCACGGTCAACTGCGTTGCGCCGGTAGCCTTTGTCACGTTTCCTTCGGCGATTTTATCGAAGCCCGAGCCAAGTTCGCCGATGGGGTCGGGGGGGATGATGTCGACCTTTTTCTCGCCAAGCTTGGCTTCGCCACGGAGAACCTTGGCCTCGAATGCGACGCATTCGGCGGTCAGCCGAGCAAGGATTTCTTCTTCGGGAACGTTGGCGACGCGCTCGCCTTGCACATAGATGATGCCGCGACGATCGCCAGCGAAGACAGCCACATCGGCACCTTCGGCTTCGCCTGGCCCATTGACCACGCACCCCATGACCGCGACCTTCAGCGGCAGCGAGATCGGCACGAGCGCCTTGCGCACGTCTTGCACGAGCGTGAAAAGATCGACCTGAATTCTGCCACAGGTTGGGCAGGCAATCAGGTCTACACCCTTGCGCGTACGAAGGCCCAGAGCGTAAACCAGTTCCAAGCCATCTTGAACTTCGTAGACGGGGTCGGACGCGTAAGAGATGCGGACGGTGTCGCCCACGCCATTGCAGAGGAGCGCGGAGAGTGCTGCGACCGAGCGAATGCAGCCGGTTTCTTTGGGGCCGGCGTGCGTGACGCCTAGGTGGAGCGGGTGGTCAAAGCGTTTGGAGATTTCGGAATACGCATCAACGACGAGCGTCGCGTCCATGCTCTTGGCGGAGATGACGATGTCGTGGAAGTCTTCTTCGTAAAAGATGTCGAGGTATTCTTCGAGCTTTGCGATCATGATCGCGAGCATGTAGCCATGCTTGTGCTGGCTGAAGACCTGGCCGAGTTCTTTCATCCGGCGCTGCTTATCTTTGCGCTCGATGATGGAGCCTTCGTTGACGCCGACGCGAATGGGGATGCCCTTGCCATTGTTTGCAGCTTTGCAGGCAAGGATAACTTCGCGCACCTGTGCGCGGTCCTGTATATTGCCTGGGTTGAGGCGGATTTTGTGCACGCCAGCTTCGACGGCTTCGAGGGCGCGCTGGAAGTGGAAGTGTACGTCGGCGACGATGGGAACCCGGACGCGCGGGATGATGAGCTTGAGGGCTTCGGTGTCTTTTTTTTCCGGGACGGCGACACGAACGATGTCGGCGCCCGCCGCGGCGAGCTTGTTGATCTCAGCGACGCAGCGATCAACGTCATAGGTGTACCCGGCGGTCATAGTCTGGACCGAAACGGGCGCGGGAGTAGTGGGGGAGCCGTCCTTGTTGGGAAGGCCGCCACCGATTGCGATTCGGCCGACGCGATCGTCGCCGACGATGATTTGACGTGTTGGGCGCCGGGTATTCATGCGGGCAAGTGTAGGGGTGAATCGCTGGGGTGAAACAAGGCGGATTTAGCCTTACACCACGCGAGCAACGCCGCCCAGGGAGCTATCGACTTTGATTTTGAAGGATTCGTACCCGGCCCGGCCCATAAGCCCAAAGGTCGCTTGCTTGCCTAGTTCGACCGCGGGCTGGTCGTAAGCATCGACGTTGAGCATGAGCCCGGCGTACGCGGTTGCGATCTGCCAGAGCATGATGAACTCGCCGACGTGGTACGCGTTGACACTGGGGAAACGAATGGTGTAATTTGGTCGAAGCGACGCGTTCATGGCGTACTCGGTCGCGCGCTTCTCAGCATTCAGCAGCTCGCCCATCGACTTACCTTCGAGGTATTGCAGCGCGTCCACGCCCATGCCTCGCGGGATCTCGACATCGCGTTCGAAGCGTTCGACTTCGAGAAAGCCCATGACCTTGTCGTTGGGGCCTTCGCGATAGAGCTGGACCTGTGAGTGTTGGTCGGTGGTGCCTAGGGCTTTGATGGGCGTGAACCCAGCGAAGACGGTCTTGCCATCAAGGTTCTTTTCTTTGCCGAGAGATTCGGCCCAGATCTGGCGGTACCAGTCGGCGAGCAGGTACAAGCCGTTGGCGTATGCCATCATGACGTGATTGGGCTTGGCTTTGGTCGTGCCGAGTTGGCAGAGAATCGCGGCGAGAGTGGCGGCGGGGTTCGCGGCAAGATCAGGATTCGACGAACGCACATCCATGTCGTGTGCGCCAGCGAGAAGCGCGTCGATGTCCACGCCACACATGGCGGCGGAGAAAAGGCCGACTGGAGAGAGCGCGCTAAATCGACCGCCGACGCCATCGGGCACGGGCAGGGTGGCGTATCCGTCGCGGTCGCAGATCTGCCGCATTGTGCCTTTATTCTCGTCGGTGATCGCGACGATGCGGTCGGCGTAAGAGGTACCAAGTGCGCGCTTGAGCATGTCGCGAACGATCATGAACTGTGCGGCGGTCTCGGCGGTCTCGCCCGATTTGCTGATGACGTTGAAGACGGTTTTGGATGGGCCGCCCAGCGTATTGATGGTGGCGAGCACGTCGGAGAAAACAATGGGGTCGACGTTGTCGATGACAAAGAGGCGAGGGCCCTTGCGAACGCCAGTGGGCTGGAGGTTGTGGGTTGAAGAATTAAGCGCCGAGTGAAGGGCAATGTTGCCTAAAGCGCTACCACCGATGCCCATGACGACGAGGTTTTCGGCGTCCTTGTGCTTGGCGACGAGTGCTTTGATCGCGGCGACGTGGGCGTCGCGCATGGGGTTCTCCGCGAGGATGCGCCAGCGTTCCCAGCCAGAGCCACGACGCTTGGCGAGAGTTTCGGTGTAGGTGCGGATCGACTGCGAAATTGAGCCTGATGAGGAAAGCAGCGCGAGATCAAGGCCATGCACACCGACGCGGTCGGCCATGCAGTTGGCGTAATCGAGCGTGATGTGGGCGGCGGAACCAGGCGCAGCGGTGGTGGAAGTTGGCATGCCGCGAGCGTAGGGAGTCGGGGGACAAGGGAACCAAAGAGCTAACGAGCTAAATTACTAAATGGTTAAATAGCTGGCGCTAAAAAAGGAGCCCATGATTGTGTCACCGTGCCACTATGCCACCGTGCCACTTCTTCTCATCATCCGCGGATCAATCGATACGCAATACCCAACAGCAGCACGATCCCAGGCAGGCCAAGGATCGCCAAGAACCGGAGGTTGCGAACGTCCTTTTCCGACATTGGTTTGATGATCGGCACCGCGCGTGCGGTTGGGCTTTGCGCGATCAAGTCGTCCTGGCCCGCAAGCCACGCCGAGGCCGACTCAAAGAGTTCGATGTTGCCTGGGTTCGCGGGTACTCGCCTTCCGTCGAGGCTTGATTCGCGTGTTGCGATGAAGTCGGTAAACCAGCCATTTGAGCCGACGACCACCAAGCGTTGCGAAGCAAAGCCCACTCGATAACGTTCCGCGGCAACCGCTACAACCCAGCCATAACTTTGTACGTTGGTGGCAGCGCCCGACGCCGCGGCGTTTGCTGACCAGCTTGAACCCGGCTCGCGCTCGTCGCTGGTCGAATCAAACTTGGGCATGTTTGCGCCTTGTGCTCGCTGATTGCGCGGCGTCTGCCAATATCCAAGCCACTGCGACTCGGCCCATGAGCGCCGTTCCTTGCTGATATCCAATAGCACCGTGGCTGATGTTCGCACGCCTTCGGGCGAGGGGCGTTCAGACATCGCAATCGGCCATGGAAGATACACAGGCAGGCCTTTGATCGCACCGACGATCGGGTGCGGAACTTCGGCGAGGCTTCCCGCTTGGATGATGCAATCGCTATCAATCACACCAGGCTGCACTTGGCTCGGTGTCACCAGCGGGCGGCCCGTATCCGCTGCAAGCCCAAAGCGTTCGAGCGTCGCGGCAAATGGGTCTTTGTCGCCATAGCTGGGCGATACCGACGGGTTGAGCGAGAGCAGAATATTTCGCCCATCATCCATCAATCCGCCAACGGTTGCGGCGAGTGCTTGTGCACGCTTAAGCCCGCTCTCCGCGTTTGGCCCGGGAGCCGCCGCCGACGAGTCAGGTGGGATCACCGCGAAGACCAAGGGGCGATTGCGATCAGGGTCGACGCTCGCCAGCGAAGGCATGGGTGATTTGCCCGCGTTGGACCATTCGAGCACGTCGATGCCACGCAGGCTCAAGCGTTCGCGAGCAGATTCAACGATTGGCACTCGATCAATCAATGGTTCAGCTTCGGTGTGCACGAAGATCACGACGGGCCTTGTGGGCGTGACCAGTGCGCCAAGCGCGGTTGAGAGCAACTCTTCAGAACGCCGAGCAAGGTCTGCTCGCGCGAGGCTATGCATGCTGCCTTGATTTTGATTTGGTTGGTCCGCACGAGCCTGATCGATCCATGCCGAGTCAGGAAGCAATGCCGTAACATCGACCGCCGTCAAGCTCGCGCCACGCGGTGCGCCAGGTTGTCCAGAAGTTGACGCATCGCCTGGCTGAGGACCCAGGACTAGTGCCGCGGAGCCGTTGCGCAGTGCCTCTGCGACGCGGAGTACATCAGGCC
>JBBRGG010000125.1:0-10692 GCA_038240875.1 Phycisphaerales bacterium
TGAAATCCGCGTCAACCCATCAGCTCCTCTTGGCACCATAACCGAACCATCCACCGACGAAGACATTCATTCCTGGGTCGAGCGCCGTCTCATCGAGCTTGTCGGCCCACTAGGCAAAAAGCTCCACACCGGTCGCAGCCGTAACGACCAAGTCGCCACCGATCTACGCCTTTGGACGCGCGACGCCATCGACGCGCGCATCCTCGAACTGCGTGCATGCCGACGCGCGTTGATCGATTTTGCCAAACGTGAACGCGAAACCGTAATCAGTGGGTACACCCACCTTCAACGTGCCCAGCCCGTCCTCCTCGCGCATTGGTGCCTCGCGTATGACCAGATGTTCGCGCGCGACGCCGCTCGTTTGCGTGATGCGCGAAGACGCGTCAACGTGTGCCCATTAGGCTCGGGCGCGCTCGCTGGTTCTGCCTACGCAATCGATCGCGACATCCTTGCCCAAGACCTTGGCTTCGACGCTCCAAGTCGCAACAGCCTTGACGCTGTTTCTGATCGTGATTTCGTCATCGAAACACTCGCCGCCTGCGCCACCGCCGCGATGCACCTCTCGCGCCTCGGCGAAGATCTCATCATCTATGGCTCGCAAGAGTTCGGCTTCTTCGAGTATTCCGACGCCGTCACCAGTGGCAGCAGCCTCATGCCACAAAAGAAAAACCCTGACGCCGCCGAGCTACTTCGTGGCAAGTCTGGCCGCGTCATAGGCGATCTGGTTTCCCTCTTGGTCACGCTCAAAGGCCTCCCTCTCGCGTACAACAAAGACCTCCAGGAAGACAAAGAACCTCTCTTCGACGCGATGACGCATCTCTCGATGTGCCTGCGCGTCATCCCCATCATCTTCAATGGCGTACAGGTTCGCCGCGAAGTCTGCCTCGCCGCGGCAAAGGGTGGCTACAGCAACGCAACCGACCTCGCTGACTACCTCGTGAGCAAAGGCGTTCCTTTCCGTGAAGCGCACGATCAAGTTGGCTCGTGCGTCCGCCGAGCGATCGCGCTCCGCGTCGCATTAGGTGAAATGCCTTTGGACGAACTTCGCGCAATTGCTCCTGCATGTCAAGATGACGTCTACGCAAGGCTCACAATCGAAGCTGGCCTTGCTTCACGTGAAGTCTTCGGTGGCACAGGTAGACAAGCCGTCGCCGCCGCGATCCAAGCCGCCGACGGTGCACTGGCTAGCGAAGCAGTACATGCACTCATGCAATGAGTCATCACGATGGCTCCCTTAACTCGTAAAAACTTTACCACTATTGGTGGCCCCCTCATCTATGAGTGCTCTATGCCCTATGTCTTTGCCTTCGTGCCACCATGATCGCTTCGATCATGGTGTGCCTTTAAGTTTGCCTTGGTCTTTGCCTTCGTGCCACCATGATCGCTTTGATCGTGGTGTGCCTTTGCCTTGGGTGGTCCGGCGGTCCCCGCCGGTCGTATTTGGCTTATTCTTCGCTGCGAAGCAGCACACGGCTGTTGCCAGACGCGAAGCGTCTGATTCACCCACTCAATGAAACTCCGCCTTGGCAATGGCGGGCAAGTCTTTCTTCCGTTCAAGTCAAATGAATCTGAGTCGAAGTCCGCGCAGTCATGGGTCCCCGCTCTCTGAGAGCGAGAGTTTTGGATTATTTTCTTTGCTCGCTCTCGCCCGTGCTTCAAGCGGCATTCGTATTAAAACCCAATCGCCCAAACTCCAACATTCAAAAAAACAAAGGGCCCACCTGATCTTCCAGGCGGGCTCCTGTATTGACTTACTTGAATTGATTCAAACCAAACGATTCAGTGAGCTTAGTTCACGTTGGGCTGGTAATCCCAGTCTGCACGAGGAGCCTTAGCCGACCAACGACGCATATCGCGCATCGATTCGATGTCGAGGCTTTCGACGTGGCCGTCGGCCATGCCGACAACAGCCTTATCAAAGTGACGGAAGTCGATGAAGCCCCATGATTCCGGCGACAAAGCCGCGTTGTACTTGTTGCTGACGTTCCAAGGCTGGCTGCGACCGCCACCTGCACCGCCGCTCTGCTGACCAAAGGGGGAAGAGCGTGGTGGGCGAAGCTCGTAATACCCAGGAACTGGCCTAGTGGAACCTCCACCGATCACTGGAGGAGGCGTGTTACCCCAACCAGTGCTGCCGAAGGAACCGGCATTTTTGACGTCACCTGCGCGAGACGAAGCGATGACAATCATCTTGTCGGTCGCGCGTACTTCGTCAGTGCGGGTCACATAGAACTTGCCACCACTGGCAAAGGGGTTGCTACCCGCATCGTCACCTGTGCCGTTGGGGAACGCACCACGCAGGTACGAACCGCCGTAGTAGGTCGCGTTTATGCCGAAGGAGGGGTGCCAAGCGATTGCCGACTGGTAGAGACCAGTATTCTCATACGTTAATGTGTTTCCGTTGACGTTGCCGTTCTTCGGACGAGCATTAAACTTCGCGGCCGTAGCCTTGTCGATCATCATGGCTTCGATGGGGAAGCCCGAGGACTGAACAAAGCGCCACGTCCACACCTTGATAACCGATCCTTCCATGAATTTCGATCCGTCGGAAGGATCCGTCGGCATGAAGTTTACCTTGCCAATGTGGGGGTGGGCCCAGGTCCAGTGAATGTAAGGTACCAAGACGCTATCACGGTATTGTGCCGTGTAGTGCTGCATTCCCTGCTCGGTTTGTTTCGCAGCAGCCTGCTCAACGAGCATGCGAGCCGTCGCGCGTGCCTTTGCCAAACCAGGAAGCAAAATGCCAATCAAGAGTGCGATGATGGCAATGACCACCAACAACTCAATGAGCGTAAAGCCACGATGTGAAGCAGTTGCGCTTCGATTCGTAGCAAACAGCCTGAGGCTCTTCTTTGCCATCTTTAAGCTCCTTCGCCACTCGCCAAGCGGGCGAGCGTCTATGGGCGGGCATTGGTTTCGCAAGGGTACACCCCAAACGCGCCAAGCCTCCTATTTCTTCAACCACGAGTTGCAACACGAATCACTTTCTAAATCGGTTTGGCCCGAACTAGTTGACCCATGCGTTTGGCGAGTACGAATGCCCGCCAAATGCAGGTCCATTTCACTTCTTAATCACTTCAACACTCTCCGCCGATGTGTGCCGCTAAACCCTCGTTTAGCAACACGTCTCGTTCATGATTATTTCGGATGTAGAAGGAAAGTATTGCAGTGCAAAATGAATAGTGTGTCAGTGGTGTGTGACACTGTGCGTGTGAAGACGCACAAGCTTGACCAGGCTGTTTGAGAAAGCATCGACGTTCACACAATACAGCATACACCTACACGACACAAGTGTGCAACGCCCAACTTTTTGATAAATTATACAAAAGCCGCAATTATTCTAATAATTTGCGTAAAGTATTGGTGAATTAAATTAGTCAATTAGTTAATGACATCTTCAGGTGCGAATTATGTCGCAGCACTAAAATGACTGCAGGTGATAAAGTCTGTAATGCCAAGGAAAGACGTACAGATTTCGTACTCCAATATCATTATGTCAGTGCCTGTTTGAACATGTACCGTAAATTGAGCCACTATGAACGTGAGCATCGCGCACGAGCGGAACTCGATACGTTGAAAAAAATAGTTGCACGATTACGCCATCGAGCCATATTCGACTCGATTCTTGGCCGCTTAATTCGACCCGATCG
Source organism: Phycisphaerales bacterium (assembly GCA_038240875.1). Classification (GTDB taxonomy): domain Bacteria; phylum Planctomycetota; class Phycisphaerae; order Phycisphaerales; family UBA1924; genus JBBRGG01. The sequence continues at coordinate 3,651 of JBBRGG010000125.1, forward strand.
TCCAATCGGTTCGGCTCGCCCCGTCGGCCCAGCGGCGCATATCCGAGAGCGTATCCCACCCTTGCATGGATCCATGTCCATCAAAGCTGGCCGTCACAGCTTTGCCGCTGTGTCGAAGCGAGACAAAGCCTGAATTGTCCCCGGGGCTTGCAGTTTTTTCATCGTACGAAGTAGCCCACCTACGGCCTTGGCCAGGCGCGTAGTAGGGAGGCTCGACGCGGAAGAAGCCAGCCGGGCTTCCAACAATCGGCACCGCTGGTTGAGGCTCGGTGCGTGCCGAGCAGAAGACCATCAAATCGCTGGGTCTGCGAACCATATCCAGGCGCGACACGTATACGCGGCCGAACGTGCGCAAGAACACCGATTCAAACTGCTGGTTTCGCGCATTACCACCCACAAAGTTGGTGTTCATCCCTAGCGAAGGGAAGAGGCTGATGACGTAGCCATAGTTTACGCCGAAACTCGAATATTCCGACTCGCGTTCACGCAGTTCGGCGAGTGTTTTCTGGTCGTCGTAAAGCGCGCGGAAATCAAACCCAAAGTACGGAGCCAGCCGCCATGGATATCGCTGGGCTTCTTCATTGGTGATGCGATTACCTTCGCTGTCGAGGACCAGCATGGGGCCGTTAACCCATTGGGCCTTGGCATATCCAGGTAAAACTTCGTCCTTAAAATCATTGGCGTAGAGCACAAAGGCGCTCATTAACTGCTGACCAGCGGCGAGCTCTCGGGTTTGCCGCGCCACGCCGCGAGCCTTTCCCAATGCAGGGATCAAGATGCCAATCATGATCGCGACAATGGCGATGACCACAAGAAGCTCGATGAGCGTAAAGCCGTGTCGCGCGGGCGAGCCATTGGCTTCTGAGTCGGCTGGGTATTTGCGGGTCGGTCTATTCATTGAGCGTACTACAGTATATTGTACTGTTATACAAGAATGGATGCAAGTTTGTCGAAACTGTAACACTTTGTGTGCGAACAATTGATACTATCGCATGATTTACTGCCTGCTTGGGCTAATCGCTATGGTGAACACTAGTATTTTAGTGTGACTATATCTGGTATGCAGCGTTCAGGGTTGTACGTAAAGGTGATCAGGCGAGTCTGGCGGACATTCGGGAAATAGGTGCTGTTTGGAAAACCGGTGTCGCAAAGTTTTGGCTCGATGCAACGAAATCAGGTCTGAGGCATTGAACTGTTTGACCTTTCATGCGTTTGATTCAACTCATGCACTTGGATGATTCACTTAATTGTAGTTTCATAACGAAACGAACGAGAACACAATGAACCAGTCAAGCTGCTGCAATCTCATCCGCACCAACGTCATCGGCTTCATCGGCGGCACGCTCAACGCATTGCCAATGGTTGGCTTGCATGGATTTGCGTCAAAGTTGATGAACCGAAGCAGTCAAGGTACGACAGCTGCTTCACTATTGGTTGCGGTTGCTGCACTTATCGGGAGTGGTGGCGTTGCACATGCAGGGAGTTTCAATGGCACGATCACGCCGCCAACAATCGATCGCTGGTGGTACCCCTTCAATTCACAGAGTGGTTCAGAAACATCTGCCCCGAGCTTTGGGGCGATCCTGCAGGCCGGCTTTGATGATCGCGACGCACAGTTTGTTCTCGCTTTTGCTACCGAGCCGGTGATTGCATCTGGCGGCACCCAGTCGTCGTACATTATCAATCACGTACGGTTCACAGTTTACGTCAGCGTAAACAATCAGTTTTCGTATGACTCGTCGTTTGATTCGGTGTCGACGCTGTACGCCGACGGCGACCCGCTGCAGACGCTTGATACGGACGTTGGTAAGCCAGTTGAACTCTTTGCGGCAGGGTTTCGCAATGGCTTAACGCCTTTGAGCCTACTTGAGAACACTCCCCACAGTCCTTTTTCGCCGTTCCCGCCGCGTGAGGGCGTGCGTAACGTGTTTGCGGGGGTGACTGACCTCAACGGGAACGTCATCACGGATGTATCACGCCAAGTTCGCCAGCGGTTTGAGGCGACGCCGATAGCAATTGGGCTTGATACTCGTGCGAACCCACTTGCACCTGGCGCGGATGTACCTGAAGGCACTCCACTTACGTTTGAGGTTGACCTTTCGCAGCCTGGTGCTTTGGCCTACTTCCAGAATGGCTTGTCAATAGGCCGAGTTGTGGTGGTGATCACTTCGCTTGCGCCCGCAGCGGGCGGACCCGGTGGCGGCGGTGGCAATCCTAGGTATCCAGCCTTTTACACCAAGGAAAACGCGCTTACGCCAATCCTTGGCTATGCGGCGAAACTCGACATCAGTGTCGGATGTCCTGATTGCCCAGCGGATTACGACCAAGATGGTGGCGTAACGGGTAGCGACATCAGCGCGTTCTTCTCTGATTTTGAGCGAGGCCTGCCTTGTGCTGACATTGATCTAGATGGCGGTATTACAGGCCGAGACGTGGGCGCGTTCTTCATTAACTTTGAAGCGGGTGGGTGCTAATTCCCACTTATTGGCTTCGCTAATTCATCGACGAGTTGAGAATGAGTCTCAACTGGACTAGAGTTACTGAACCCATGCGTTGACCGCGCTGGGGCGAGGGCTCGCGTTGACGCACAAGTACGCTGCTACGAACACCCCAATACAACCTGCAAGTGGCTCTGCGCAGATGGCGAAGGGCCTTAGCTCGGCTGTGTCTGGCTCGATTGTTTTGGGTGCGGGTTTGGGGGATGCATCATGCTGTAAAGATGGTGCAACTGGCAATGTGAGCTTGGGCGAGATCGAGAAACCGGTTGTGCTGACAACGCTCTTGATTGGTCAAACAGGGGTGGTGTGCGAGACGTGCATGGACAAGCGCGATGCGGCGATGCTTCGCGCGATGGGGCTTAGGCCACAGGCGAGGATTCGTGTTTGTCGAATGGGCGAGCCTTGGATCGTCGAGGTTCTGCCTGGTGGCGCGGGTGCGAGCGGTGTTGGCGTCGGAAAGTCGAAGGGGGCAGTTGCTGATTCATCGCGAGAGGCGGCGTGTGCGCCAGCGGGTGACATGCCTTGCGCGCGGGCGGGCGGGTGCGCGTGCCGAATCGGGCTTGCGCGGGCGTTGGCGGAGCGTGTGTTGCTTGAGCCACGTTCGATTCGTAATGGTTGAAACTGAAAATTGGAGTGGGCATGCCGAAGGATGCGAGCACCTTAGAAACGGTGTTGAATGTGCGGGGCACGTCTGGCGTAGCTGCGGGGCAGGATTCGATCACTGGCGGCCCAGCTTCGGCGGTGCGTGTTGCGTTGATAGGCAATCCGAACACAGGCAAGACGACGCTGTTTAATCGCTTGTGCGGATTGCGGCACAAGACGAGCAACTTTCCTGGGACGACGCAGGAGGCGCGGCTTGGATACTTGCGGTCAGCGGATTCGGATGCGAACGCATCAGCGCTGGAACTTGTGGATTTGCCTGGGATTTATGGGCTTGAGCTTGATATGCCCGAGGCGCAGGTGTGTCGGGGGGTGCTTGCTGGTTCGCTCGCGCCTTCAGGTGAGCGAGCGGCGTCGCCGGACGCGGTGTGTGTGGTCGTCGACGCGACGAACTTGTCAAGAAATTTGATCTTGGTAGGCGAGGTGCTTCGGCGGAGGCTGCCAACGGTTGTTGTGTTGAACATGATGGATTTGACGCGATCGCGCGGGCTGTCGATTGATCTGGCTTTGTTGCAGGAGTTGCTCGGGTGCAAAGTAATCCCGGCGTGCGCGCGCAAGGGCGAAGGGCTGACCGAAATTCGGCGCGAAATGGTGCGAGCGTTGGTGCCTGCGCGAACGGTGCCAGGTACGTTGGAAGGATTGGAAGAGTGGGCGGATGATGTGTATGCGCGGGTCGCGTCGGCGTCAGAATCAAGCGTGCGATCGTGGGATCCGACGGATCGATTGGATCGGGTGCTGACGCATCCGGTGTTTGGATTGGCAGCGTTCGTGTTGGTGGCGACGGGGCTGTTTTACACGATCTTTGCGATTGCGGGATATCCGATGGGATGGATCGAGTCGATCTTTTCGTTTGCGGGCGGATGGATTGATGAGGCGATGGCACCGGGGATTTTGCGAGAGTTTTTGGTTGGCGGCGTGATTGGTGGCGTGGGGTCGGTGGTGGTGTTTTTGCCACAGATTTGCTTATTGTTTTTCCTGATTAGTCTTCTTGAGGACACGGGGTACCTGGCGCGGGCGGCGTTTGTGATGGATCGGTGGCTTAGGCCGTTTGGACTGCCTGGGCATAGCTTCATGCCTTTGTTGTCGAGCCATGCGTGTGCGCTGCCTGGGATTATGTCGGCGCGGGGGATTCCGGATCGGCGCGATCGGTTGGCGACGATTTTGGTCGCGCCATTTATGAGTTGCTCGGCACGAATCCCGGTGTATGTGCTGCTCACAGGGTTGTTGTTTCCACAAAGCCCGCTCAAGCAAGCGGTGGCGTTTACCGGGTGTTACGCGCTGGGAGTGGCGGCGGGGTTGCTTAGCGCGCTGGTTGCGAGGCGAACGATTTTGCGTGGCAAGAGCCGTCCCATGGCGCTGGAATTGCCAACATACAAGAGGCCAAGCCTTCGCACGGCGTTCATGAGCGCGTTTGATCGCGGAATGATCTTTGCGAAGAAGGCGGGAACATTGATCCTGGCGATTTCGGTGGTGCTGTGGTGGATGAGCAGCTATCCGCATGTGCAGCCGCCTGCGAAAGCGGTCGAGATGCGAGCGCAGGCTGAAGTGTTGATGGAGCAGAAGACAGGGGCAACGGCTCAAGAGGCTGAGGTATTAAATAGTGAAGCCGACGCGATGGTGGCGCGGTGGAATTTACAGCGAAGCTTTGCGGGTCGGCTAGGTGGAGCGATCCAGCCGATATTTGGGCCTTTGGGGTATGACTGGCAATTGTCGATCGGGGTGATGACGAGCTTTGCGGCGCGCGAGGTGTTTGTCGCGACGATGGGCGTGATCGTGGCGGGATCGAGCGATACCGAGGGGGTGGGCTTTGCGCAGAAGATCGCGGAAGCCAAGCGTGATGATGGAGTGACGGCGTTGCTGCCACCGGCGGTTGCGTGGAGCTTGCTGGTGTATTACGTACTGGCGATGCAGTGCCTGCCGACGCTGGCGGTGACGGCGAAGGAAGCGGGCGGTGCGAAGTGGGCTTTGATCCAGTTGGCGTGGATGTGCGGGCTTGCCTACGTTGGGGCGTTGATTATGTATCAGGTATTGAAGTGAAAGAAGAAGTGGTAGAGTGGTACAGAAAGGCACAAGCCAAAGATAGTTCAACGCAGAGACAAAGAAATTTTGCCACAGAGACACCGAGGCACAGAGAAGAGAGAAGAGAGAGAAGAGAGAGAAGAGAGAGAAGAAGTGGCGAAGTGGCAGAGTAAGTTGATCGAATGGGCGGCGCGAGCCGTGGCAAGGGTTTGATGTTCCCAGTACACGATTGGCAATTTTGGGTAGTGACCGGGCTGGCGATTGCGGCACTGGTCTTTGTGCTGAATCGTGTCGTGCCGACGCAGTGGCTGCCTTGGAAGAAAAAGCCCAAGGGTCGTGGAACAACGCTGACGATCGAAGGCAAACCCGTAATCAAGAAGAAGTAGATGATGCAATTGAGTTTTGGGTTGATGGTTTGCTAAATAGTTGTCGATTTAGCAGGTCGAAGTGGCTGGGCGTATGGGCGTATGGGCGAGTAATTGAGTAGTGTGGGAGCATGCCGATGCAACCAAAGGGTGGCGGGCCCAAGCGAGAACGAGCCATCGGCACACGAAGCATTCGACCAGACCAATCGCGTGACGAGCCGTTGCTTCTCTCAATCAAACCCGCGATGCGTTCGATCCTGGCGCGAAGCCTTCGCGGTATTGTGTGGGCGTGCGTGATCGCGGTAGTGGGTTGGTTCGCTGCGGGGTATGCGTACACCTACATCGCGCCAAGCTTCTGGTGGAGCAATGGAGTGTTGTTGCTGGCGGTAGTGGTCGTCGGGTATACGGTGGTGCGTGAAGTATTGGTGTGGTGGTCGCGTTCGTACATGCTTACGAGTTCACGGCTGATTGCTACGCGAGGCGTGATTGCTACGACTAGGGTTGAGATCGCGCTGCGAAATGTTCAGCAACTGGTGGTGGATCGCACGCCTATGGAGCGAACCTTCGGGCTAGGTACAGTGCTGGTAACGAGTTCAGGTTCCCAGACAATCGATCTTGCGTGGGTTGCGATTTCGGCACCAGCGGCGCGATTGGCGCAGATTCGAGCAGCGATTGACGAGGCGTCGCCACCGGCGCGATGGCTCGAAGAAACGGCTGCGCATGTGCTTGTGATTGGGCTTGCAGGGGGGATTGGATCGGGGAAGAGCAAGGTTGCCAAGTTGATGGGGGAGATTGGATACCTGGTTATTGATTCGGATAAACTTGCGCGAGTGGCGTTAGACGTGCCCGATGTGCGAGCAAAGTTGGTCGCGTGGTGGGGGAACGAGATTTTGAATGAGAAGGGGTTGGTGGATCGCGCGAAAGTGGCGTCGATCATCTTTGCCAAAGCAGAGGAACGAGCGCGGTTGGAAGCGCTGGTACACCCGATGGTCAAGCATGGGCGCGCGGACTTAGTCACGAAAGCCAAATCTGAAGGGCGTGTGGGTGTGGTGGTGGATGCGCCATTGTTGTTTGAGGCGGGGAGCGACGCGGAGTGTGATCGCGTGCTGTTTGTGGATACGCCAAGAGCAATACGGGTTGCGCGCGTAAAGCAAACGCGTGGGTGGGACGAGGCGGAATTGTCGCGCCGTGAAGCGGCACAATGGACGGTCGAAGAAAAGCAATCGCGTTCGCACGCGGTGGTGCGCAACGACATCGAGCTTAAGACGCCTGCGGATGAGGCGGAATTACGTGCTCGGATCGTTGAGGCAATTGCGCGGCTCAATAGCTAGACGCACTGGCTCGTAGCGAGAGATCGCAAGTGCGGGTTTGGAGTGCGGGTTGAAAGGACGGACTGAAAGGAAAGGCAGAAAGGAAAGGCAGTTGCGAGCGATCTGGTTCGTGGCGCTTTGCCAAAAGCGAACTCGCGTGCGTGGGCTCGTGGAAATGGGTATACTTAGG
>JBBRGG010000126.1:0-10636 GCA_038240875.1 Phycisphaerales bacterium
CGCCGAATCGCATTCAGATAGTTCGACAAAGGCTCATTGTGCAAGCTCACCCGTGGCTGCTGATCAGGCGAAGCCAGCAACGAACCCGTCCGCGCGAGCTGCCGATAAAACAACGCCGCACCCTCGGGGCTCACGCCGACAATCCCAATATGGTTCGCGCGAGTCGTGCTGCTACTGCTGGGCGTAGTGCCCGGTGCCGAAGTGAAATTCTGAGGCTGGTTGCTCATGCCTGCTCGCTTGGCTTCAGGAGTTCCGCCGACCCATATCAAATACTCTTACCCAAGGACGATATCCGATAGTGCATCGTCCGGGGCTTAAGCCACAAGGTCAACAGCCAACATCAAGGATTGCCCACTTGTCTTTGTGCCGCGCGTAAAGTACACCATGACTCTCGTTCCCAACCCTTCACCCGCCAACCAACCCCAGCAGTCACATCCCCAGCATCCCCAACCCCAGCATCCTGATCCCAAACTCGACCCCTTCACGCTCTACGGCCTTGCTCGCTCCATGAACCTTGATCCAACCGACATCCAGCGTGCATATCTCGCCCGCATGGTTCAAATCCATCCCGATCTGGCCTCCGACGACCCCGAAGCCAATGAACGCGCCGCAATCGCTTCGGCTCGCTTGAACGAAGCCAAATCCTTACTCGAAAACGCCGAACGTCGCGCAATAACCCTGCTTCAAATACTCCAGGCCGACATGGGCAAAGTACTTGATCGCGCCGCCGAAGCGGCCTTACCCACAGGCTTTCTTATGCAGATCATGGAAACACGCCAGGAAATCGAAACAGCCCTCAAAGCAAAGGACCTGCCCGCAATCACTTATTGGCGTGAATGGGCCATCGCAGAGCGAGCTTCCTACACCCGCACACTCTCCGATCTACTTGTAGCTCGCGATCTTCTTTCTGCTCGCAAAGCACTCAACGCCTGGCGCTACATCGAGCGCCTCCTCGAACAACTCGATCTCGCATATTCCCACAAGCGCACATAACCCCGCCACTCGCCAGCTTTAGAACGTTGGTATCGTTTCATCTCGCGCTCACGCAATGGTGCAATTCTCTATCCGCTTCGTTCGCAATCGGAACCCTCGTGGACCCAACGCTCGCCATCTTCCTGCCGATCTTCCTCGCCCTCCTCGCGGCGTCCGCGCTCTGCTCCGCCTCAGAGACCGCTCTCTTTTCATTGACCCACGCCGACCGCCAACTCCTCGCCAATCGCTCCCCCAATGCCGCCCGCATCATCGAGCGACTTCTTGCTTCGCCTAGTTCATTACTCGTGACCATCCTCCTCATGAACGTGGTCGTCAACACGATCATGTTCGTCCTCGCTTCAGTGCTGGGCACGCGCTATTCCGGAGCGGTCGCCGTCATCATTGGCACCACAACTCTCCTCTCCACCATCCTCCTGGGCGAAGTCATCCCAAAGACCTTGGCCGTCGCACACCGAATGTTCTTTGCAAGACTGCTCGCGCCCATCGTCCTAGTCGCCGATCGCATACTCGCGCCCATACGCTTCGTCACCGAACGGCTGATCATCCTTCCCCTGACACGCATCGCCGTTCCTCGCCGTGCTGGTCCAACCGACGCACAAGCTATCGCAGAACTCAGCGAACTCCTCGCTTCCGAAACCGCCTCGGGAATCATCGACCCACATGAACGTCGCATGCTGGCCGATGTGCTCCGCTTGCGAACCCTTCGCGTACGCGACGCCATGACCCCAAGGCGAGAAATCGTCTGGCTCAGCGCGGAAGACTCCGGCGCAACCCTTCTTTCCAACTACAAACAGCACGGTCATTCCCGCTATCCGCTCGCAGCCGCGCACGACCCCAAAACTATCGTCGGCGTCATCCGCGCCCACGACGTTCTTCCAGCCATCGGTGCCGCCACATCTCCCGACCTCGTACAAATCAAAGCCTTCGCGCAAACTGTTCATTTCATCCCCGATCGCGCAAGGCTCGACCAACTTCTTGATCGCTTCCGTGAATGGGGCGCGGATGTCGTGATCTGCGTTGATGAACTTGGCGAAGTCTCCGGCATGATCCAGATCGACGACGTCATCCGCGAGCTTGGCGTAGGCCCTGTCGATGTCGACGCACCCGAACGCCAGATCAAACTCGTCGGGCTCAACACCTGGGAACTGCCAGGCAGGCTATCGCTTCGCCACCTTGTCGACTTCCTTGCCGCGCTCAAGATCTCACTCCCTGATGAAGAACGCCAAGACATAGGCACCGTCGCCGGGCTCATTCTCTCCAAACTCGGGCACATCGCCCGCGTTGGCGACGACGCATCCTTCGGCTCATTTCGCCTAATAGTCCAAGCCGTGTCAGGTCGATCCGTCCTCCGTGTCTGGCTGATCTTGACCCATCAATCAACAACCAGCGTGCCACAATCGGCAGACAAGATCGATGAACAGGCAAGCTCGCCTCGCCGCGAAGAAAGCTCACGCGAACGCGCCCAGCAAGATCTGGTCGCCGATCGCGACGACATCACTCCAGAAAATCCAGGCGAACCCGCCCCAAGCGTTCCTCCAGCTTCCGGAGGTGCCGCGTGATCACTGCTTTCGTCATCCTCTGGATCATCGCCACCATCGCCTGCATCTTCTGGTCCGCTTGCTGCAGCGGTACAGAAATGGGATGCTACTCCGTTAATCGTGTTCGGCTCGACGTTCGTACCTCTCGCAAAGCTCCCATCGATCACGCCGCCCGCACGTTGTACCGCGAGCTTCAGCGACCCGATCGAAACCTCGTCACGCTTCTCATCTCCAATAACATCGCCAACTATCTAGCCGCTGTGTGCGCAACAGCTGCCTGCCTGACCGCAGGGCTGAGTAAAGAAGCCACCACCATCATCAGCGCCAGCATTCTCGTGCCCACAACCCTCATCCTCGGCGAAGCCGTCCCCAAAGAACTCTTTCGCGCCAACGCCGATCGTTTGATCTACGCGATGGCAAGGCCCTTGCAATGGTCCAGGCTCGCGCTGACATACATCGGCATCCATCCTCTTGTCCGAGGCGTAGCCCGCCTTGCCGAACACGCAACAAACCTGCGACCCGACGCAGTGAGCGACACACGCCAACGCGTCAAGCTCCTCATCCGCGAAGGCCTCGGCAGCGGCATCCTCTCTTCTTCCCAAGCCTCGCTCGCCGACCGCGCCCTTGCCTTTGGTCGCGTCACCGTCAACGACGAAATGACCCCTTGGGCTCTGGTTCGCACCTTGCCAATCAGCGCGGACTCCAACACCGCTATCCGTGTCGCTTCACTCTCAAGGCACTCTCGACTCCCCATGATCGACGCGAACGGCAATGTTGTCGGCCTTCTTCGCGCCATGGACATCTTCATCCACAAGGGCGTCGCACCATCCTCGCTCGCTCACCCCGTTCTTCGCATCAAGGCCATGACCACCGCACGCAACACGCTCATGCTCCTCCGCGATTCGGACATCGGCGCCGCAATCGTCGAAGATGACAATGGCAAACCTCTTGGCATCGTCACCGCGAAAGATCTCGTCGAGCCACTCACCGGCGACCTCCCCGATCTTTGATACGAATCAACATTGCAATGCACATTATCTTGAGTACCTTCTCTCTCCGACAGGGAGACTTTGCACTGTGTCTTTGCCTTCGTGCCATCAGGATCGCTTCGATCCTGATGCTGCCTTTATCTCTGCATTCGTGCAAGAATAATCGCTTCAGTCCTAATGCTGCCTTTGCCTCTGCATTAATCAAGCCTAATCGCTGCGATCAATGTGCTACCTACCTCAATTCCTATTTTGGGCTATTCCCTCATTTCTTTAACTTTGTTGTCTCGGGTGACTCTTCTCTCCCACAGAGTGGTTTGCTTTACTTTCCTTAACTGGCTTCGCCCAAGTTCCAAGTGTAATTCGGGTGAAGTGCAATATATAGTCTTCCATGCCTCTCACTGCCAAAGAACTAGCCTTGTGCGCGTCCATCGCTGCCCGCCAGGATGAACTTGTTGCACAGTTGCGCGATCTGGTCGCTATCCCCAGCGCATCCTCAAATCTGCCCGCAATTGATCACGTTCGCGCGATTCTGGTCGCGCGCCTCGAAAGCCTCGGCGCAATCACAACTCTGGTCCCAGGTGTGCAAAAGCCCCACTGGCTGCAACCCGTGCGCGAAGTAGGCGAAACCCAGCCCGTGCCACCGGTAGCCATCTGCGCACGCACAACCACTTCGGTTCGCGCCAACATACTTCTCTCGGGCCATCTCGATACCGTCCACGATCCAATAGGCTCTTTCAAGTATTTAGAAATTACCTCTGACAAATCTCGCGCAACTGGTCCAGGTTGCGCTGACATGAAAGGCGGCTTGCTGGTTGCTATCGCCGCACTCGAAGCATTAGAGGACGCGGGCGTGCGCACATCGTGGACCTTTGCCCTTAATTCCGACGAAGAAACCGGCTCATTCCATAGCGAGCCCGCCCTCGCCGCCGCGTGCATCGGCCATGATTGTGCGCTCGTCTTTGAACCCGCAATGCCCGATGGCGGCCTGGTCATCGAGCGCTCAGGCTCGGGCCAATTCATGATCGAATGCACCGGCAAATCAGCCCACGTCGGCCGCGACTTTGCATCAGGAGTTTCCGCCGTCACCGAACTCGCGCGCAAACTCTTGCGCCTGTCTGAATTCGCATCGCCAACCCAAGGCCGAATCGTCAGCGTCGGTCCACTCCAAGGCGGCTCAACAACAAATTCCGTCCCCGACATTGCACGAGCATGGGGAAATGTTCGCTTTGGCTCTGATCAAGCAATGGCGAAAATCGACACCGATCTTCGATCGCTCGCTTCTTCGAGCATAGAAAAAAACCCAGCTCAAACTAAGGTTGTAAGCCTTTACAATCGGCGATGCAAGCCCACAACCCCAGGCGTTCTTGCCCTCGCGCAACTCGCTCGCGCTGCAAGCCAAGACCTCGGCAGCCCGCTTCCCTTTGGCGCAACCGGCGGCGTCTGCGATGGGAACATCTTCCAAGGCCAGGGTTTACCAACGATCGACACCCTGGGCGTCAAGGGCGGCGGCCTTCACACCATCGACGAATGGATCGAGCTTGACAGTTTGGTTGCGCGAGCACAAATAGTCGCGGTATTGATTTCGAGATTGAGTGAAGCAGGCGTTCCGAAGTCCTCATCACTGCCGTACGTGATGGGATAGTGACCCATAGCGTGCGCACGAATCGGGTAGTTCTGATTAGCTGCCAAGGGCTTCGCGCAGCTTTGCACACGCTTCGCGAGGTGAGTTACTTCCGCAGACGTAGCTACTTACGGCGATCCCTTTGCAACCAACCTTGGCTAACTCTCGTGTGCCGTCGGGCGTGATGCCGCCGATGGCAAGGTGCGGTTTGTGCGCACACATCGGGTCGGCAAGATACTGCGAGAGATATTCCGGGCCGGCGATTGTGTCCTTGAATTTGGTGGTGGTGGGGAACATGGGACCGACGCCACATACATCAGCACCGGCGGCAGTCGCGGCGCGAGCTTGGGTGATGTTCCCCGTGGAACAACCGATGAGGAGGCGACCGCCCACGATTGTGCGCACAATCTTGGCCGGTAGGTCGCCTTGGCCTAGGTGCACGCCATCGGCACCTGAAAGTAGCGCGATGTCGGCCCGGTCGTTGATGATCGCGGCTGCACCAAGAGAGTGCGCGAGAGTGACGAAATCGCTGGCAATCTGGAGAAGCTCGCCATCTTCGAGTGAGGTAGCTAACGTGCGTTTCTCGCGAAGTTGCAGGCAATCGGCCCCGCCTTGGATTGCTTGTTTGCAAACATCCTGCCAAGGCAGTTTGCATAGTGATCGAGTTACGAGAACGCACAAGCGCCATTGGGCGCGCGGTTGATGTGAGTGCGTGCCCGCAGAATCGGCCACGCCTGCGGTCCCCATCGATGTCCGAATAAGGCGATCAAGTTCGTAGGTGTGGTAGCGAGCTTGCTCGAAGGCTTTGGCCGCTGCGGGCTCGCTCAGAACTTTCGCGGCTTCTTCGCAGGATCGCAGTGCTTCGCAGGCACGCTTGGCGGCAGCGGTTGCAGCATCGGCCAGGGTTGTGCGCACGCCTTCGGTTGGTGTTGAGATCAAGGTGCCTACGTCGCTTGACGTGTCGCGGCTAGCAAGCAGACGAAGTTGATCGATGTTGGAATTGGTCAGCGCGTGGGAGACAGTATGGCGAATAGATTTGACACGAGCGCAAAGGTCTTCGCGAGCAAGGGCAAAGCGAGCGACGTCTTCAAGGACGCGAAGGCCTTCGCAGGCGCGGTTGAGATTGGCGTCGAGGATGCGAACCGCGGGGTCCATTGTGTCTGGTTCCTTTGGAACGGATTGACTGGGGGAAACGCTGAGCAGTTGCGATGGTTTTTGGAAATACGATGTCTTGAAAGTCGGGTGGTGCGAGGATGGACTAGGCTATTCAACTGAAAGTATTTAGGCTAGGTTGAAATGAGCTTGATTCGAATGAGATTGATTTGGAAGGGGTTGATTCGAAGCTACCTGTGGCCGGAGTTGTTTACATATGCACGACGAACGCGGGCATTATTCAATCGTGCGAAAGCCGGGGGACACACCGCCCAAGTTGCCGGGGCGGGTGTTGGTGCGTGAAGACGCGGGCGAAGCCGCGGACACGCTGGCGGCGGACCTCTTTGGCCTTGCGAGCACGGCGGCACGAAATCATGGCGAAGCACACATCGCGTTGCAGGCAACACCTGCGATTGAACCGTTGCTGCGGGTGCTCTTGATTGATCCAACGTTTCGCTGGTTTCCCTGGGAAAAAACGCACGTCTGGCTCGTTGATGAAGTCTGGCGCGAGACTCTTGATGAAACGGGCGATGCGCGTTTGCGGTATCCGGTGCTGCGAGATTACATCGTTGAACATTCCGGGATTCCGGCAGCGAATGTGCATGCGATTGGAAATGGTGGGGTGGATGAGGGCGTGCGAGCAGCGGCGGAGATTGGTGCGAGGCAGTACGCCGACGCACTGCGGGCGGCATTGATCTGGCGGACTACGGGCAGTGCGCGAATGGATGTGTGCGTGCTCACAGTGATGCCTACGAAGATCGAAGGGATCGCGCTGGCGGCGGACTATCTCGATGAAAGCGGCGACGTGGCGATCATGGGCGTGCGGATCGAAGATGAAGTAGGCGCTGGCAAGAGCGAAGTGTGTGCGTCGTCGATGACGCCTGCGATGGTGAGCCGAAGCGAGTGTGTATGTGTGCTAGCTACAGGAGCGGCGGTTCGGCCTCATGTTGTTGCGTGGGACATGGGCGAGCGCAAGGTGCGAGGCGTGCCGATGGCGGGGGAGATGCGGTGGTATGTGGATCGAGATGCGTGCCCGGAATGATTTGGGACGCGGCTCAGGAATCGGGAAGAGAGAGACTGCTGAGGCACACCACGCTTGAAGCGAACGTGATTAGTCACGGTGGCACGGGAAAGGCAAAGGTACCAAAACAAAGAACCGGCCGGGACGGCCGGACTACCCAAGGCAAACCACCTAAGGCAAACCACCTAAGGCAAACCACCCAAGGTATGGTACGAAGGCAGCGGCACAACGAAAAAGTTAACGAGCGTTGTGCTTGTTTTCTTTTAGTTGATTTGAGTTTTTGATGTGCACGCTGTGATGAAGCGATGCGAAGTGCCGAGGCAAATAGGGATTATTTGCTGCCGGGTCTTGGCATGAATGGAGTCGATGGACCAGCAGTAGGAGCAGGCGGTGGCGAGTTGGGCTTGTTGTTCACCTTGTCTACCTCGGCTTGCATCTCGGCAAGCCTGCTTTCGATGGCGGGATCAACATTGGGCTTGTCGTCACCACCCGAACCCAGGAAATTTGAAACTCCCCAGGCAAGGACGCCTATACCAACTACTGCAGCCACGCCGACGATCGCTAGCTTGCGGATTTGTTCAGGAATGAATCGTGAAGCCATTTAGAAATCTCTCCCGCGAATGCCTTGGCGCGTCGAGTAGTAGAAGGAAGGCCGAGCTACTGGCGGGTAGGGAGCGGTGCCGAGGAAGTTTGCAAACTGAAACGAACCAGATGGAAATGGCAGCGTGCCTTGGGTTGTAACGATTGGATTTAGCGAGGTCTTTGCGATGGTGTCGGCAGTTTTGAGAGAGCGAACACCGCCATCGACGGAGACGATCTGAATAGTCGATGATGGCTCGCACCAGGCGGGTTCAGTCTTCTGAACAAAGTCGGCATACTCCATCAGGTTGACCTTCTGCGATGGATAGATGACGTCGGAGATGCGGTTGCGCTTAAGCCAGAAGGTGTTGGCTACGGTCTCAGCTCCGCGAGAAGGGCCGGCGAATCGCTGCTCCCGCTGGTAGAAAACTGGTGGATACCAGTACGATGTGATCCAGATATTGTCAACGAGATCGCTAGGGCCGCCTGGGCCATCATTCAAGATCTGCCGCCAATTCTTGGCGACGTCCTTCAAGCGGTCGTCGTGTGGGGCAAAGGAGGACCTCTGGACTCGATCGTCGGGCTTGTCAGAAGCTGACAAAGAAATCCAATAGAGTGAGTAGGTCTCAGGGGTGATGCCGCCTGCGCCATCGAAACGCCAGACTAATGGCGAGGCGTAATTGCCATCTGGGAAAATCAGCGCGTTTCGGGCACCATTTGCGGCGTTATCGCCGAAGGGGTTGACAAAGGCGTCTTTGTTGTCGGCGGCGTACGTCGCCATGAAGGTACTGTTGGATTTCAAATTGGCGCCGCTGACGCCGATCTGGGAGGCTTGGCGAGCCTTGCCAAGAGCGGGGAGGAGGATGCCGATGAGTAGCGCGATGATCGCGATCACGACGAGCAACTCAATCAGTGTGAAGGCTTTGGCTATCGGGTTGTATCGGCGGGCGATAGGAACAGCGGAAATGGTGCCCATGAATGCCTCGTATTTTTAAAACTCGAAACGTGATTGTTCACTACACAATTTGAGGATGGAATGCGGATGACTTGTCAACTGAGACACGAAAGCGGTTTGGGATCGTGCTTTGGTTTTTAGTGGTGTTGCTTTGCTATCCGACTTTGCATGAGAAACTTTCGCAAGCGCAACTTCCAGAACACCATTATTCACGGCAGCATTATTCACGGCACGACTTATTTAGAGCAACTCTTTGCAGAGCAACCCAGTTCGATCTTTATGCCGACCTGTATCAAGGTGGGTGTAGTCTATATCTTCTATCGGTCGTTGGTACAGGTAGTTATGAGTGAAGTCACGTGAACGGGTACATTTGTGATGAGGCTCGAGGACATGGCGATTACGGGAAGAAGCCGAAGAGTTTGAGAAAGATGCCACGACTTCTAGGGAATGCCAATGAAAACTCTGGCTTTCTGAGTGGGTATAACCCTAAGGACACGTTAACTTCGATAAAGACGTCTACTTGAGAATAATGGTTCCAAGCCCTTCGAGTTTCCTAAAGAAGTGCATGTTGCCCACCTATGAGCAATTGGCCGGGAGTTTGAGGGTGGGTTGTGCGTGCCCAAATTGTAAAGAGCTGTAGTAAGCCATTACTGGCTCTTGGGGGCGGCACTCTTTGGCGCGCGTGTCGGCGGCTCGTCTGAAACCGGAGGCGGCGGGGGTGGTGGCGGAGCGGGAATTTTGGCCGCCTCGGCGGTGAGTTCTTCGGCACGAGCCTGGGCTTTTTGATCTGCGGTTGAAATCGGCCTTTCGCCTGACAAAAGAGAATTGATCTGCCAACCGACAAAGGCGATTGCGGCGAGCAAGATTACACCCGCGAGCGCGGCCTTTAGAGGGGCGATCTTTGAGCCATCGCCTTTGCCTGTACCGCGGCCACCTGATTTATTTGAACTCGATTTGCTTGAAGTGGGGTCCTTGGAAGAGGGCTTGGCCGATTCTTGGGCTGAGTTGTGAATGAGTGGTTTCAATCAGCCTCCGAGAAGGTCGCGGGAGCCATACTTGCAGCGCATTGAGCGAGAAGAGGTTCAGAGTAAGGGCGTAGGTTCATCGGATATCACGCCCTTGAATGCCGTTGCGGGTGTAGAAGAAGTATGCGGGCTGGGTGTAGTTCCAACGGAAGCCTTGTTGCTGGCCATAGAGCATGTTGTTGCCCATTTCGGCTTCGCCAGGGTTCCACAGGCCAGAAGGGTAGAGCAAGGCGTCGTTAGTAGTGGATGCGGGTGCAGCAGTGTCGTTGATGATATTGGACATGTTCAAGACGCGGGCGCTGCCATCGGTGAGCGCGACATGTGGGCGAGCGGTAGCCGTATTCCACTGAGGCTGGGTCTTGTTGATGAAGTCCTTGTTCTCGAAGAGAAGGATTTTCTGTTGAGGGCTAAAGACGTCAGTAGTTTTGTTGCGCCGGATCCAGAACCTGTTGGCGAAGGAGCTCCCGGCACGGTTGGGGCCTACGAAACGCTGCGGACTTTGCCAGAAGGTTGGGGGGTACCAATAGGACGAGGGGAAGATCCAGTTAAGATCGCTCTGTGCATTGCTGTCGGAGTTGGATCTGAGCCAATTCTGGAGAGCTTTGTCACCGGGAGCGAAGCTTGACTTACTGCGGCTGGTGACGTCTGCATCTGACCAGAGCACATGCGCGATCCAGTGATAGCCATAGGACTCGGTCTGGCTAGCGGTGTAGTCCCAGCCCCAATCGCCTAGAACGGTGCCGGTGACTGGCGGATTGACCCA
>JBBRGG010000127.1:0-10553 GCA_038240875.1 Phycisphaerales bacterium
GTGTTGGTGTTGGCGTGGTACTTGCGGTTTCGTTCGACGCATCGGACGTTGATGGGTTTGCTGCCACCCGCGATCATCACGGCGATCCCAGTTGGGCTCATCACGATACAGCCCGACCTTGGCTCGGCGTCTCTTTTCATACCTGCACTCTTTGCGATGGTCGTTGCGGCGGGCGCACGCTTCAAGCATTTGATATTGATTGTGTTGCTCGCCACGCTGGCGGCACCGGCGATGTATCCGCTGTTACGGCCGCATCAGCAGCAGCGATTTGTTGGCATATTTATGCAATTTCAAGGGGATACAAGCTCGGATCAAGAGATCAACATGCAGAGCGTGACGGCGCAGCGCTTGATCGCTGCGGGCGGCATGACGGGGCTTTCAGAGGATTACTCGCGCACGCTCATCCACTTTAGCAAGCTCCCCGAGCGGCACAACGACATGATATTTGCGGTGGTGTGCAATCGCTTTGGCGTGATGGGCGCAATTGCGGTGCTGGGGTTGTTTATTGTGTGGGGCTTTGGAGCCGTGCTGGCGGCAGCGCGGTGCAAGGAACCGTTTGGCAGGTTGATCATCGTGGGCGTGACAGGATTTATGTGTGCGCAAGTTGTGGTCAATGTGGGGATGAACATTGGGCTGATGCCGATCACGGGAATTGCGCTGCCCTTTGTAACGTTTGGCGGGACGGGGATGGTAGGATTTTGGGCGATGACTGGGCTAGTTGTTGGCGTCACGATGCGGCAGCCAGCGTACGCGGGGCGGCGGTCGTTTGAATGGGATGAATGAATTGGTGTTGCGTCTGCTTTCATTTGTACTTGCGGCTTGTTCATGATGTTGGTTAAATTGTGCAGCGGGTAGCTCGGCTATCCTGAGGCGTGAGCAACCGAAATCCAAGCCGATCACAACCATTTCGCAAGCCTTCGGGCGGGCCCAATTCACCGTTTGACTCTGATAGAAAGAATTCTGCTATGAAGAATTCTGGTCAGGGTTCGCCCGATAGAAGTGGCCCGGCTCGAAGTGGCCCAAAGCAGGCTATCGACATGCGCCCTCGCGCACTCAAAGCCCCAGCTTCAGTTGAACCAGTAGCCAGGCCCGTGCTTTACGACCTTGCGGGATTGACTTCGTTGGTGCCGCCAGCGTCGTTTCTCGATGAGATTAAGATACTTGGCATCGAGTTTGAAGCGGGCGAACTTGAGAGTTTGGGCTTGTACCTCGCGTGTTTATACGCGGCAAACGAATCGATGAACCTGACCGCGATCAAGTCAATCGACGAAGCGTGGCATCGGCACATTCTTGATTCGCTCACGCTGCTCGCGGTTACGAGCCAGTATGAAGATGGTTCGCGCGTGATCGATGTCGGCACTGGTGGCGGCTTGCCCGGCATTCCGCTGGCGATTGTGTGCTCGACGATTCGATTCTCGCTTCTCGAAGTGACATCGAAGAAAGCCGCGTTTTTGCGCGATGTAGTTGCGCGGCTTGGGCTCAAAAATGTCGACGTGATTGAGTCACGTGCGGAAGTTGCGGCGCGTGATCGTGGTGTGCGAACAGCCAAAGGCCGTGATGGTGGCACGCGCGAAGCATTCGACCTTGTTGTTGCACGCGCGGTTGCGCGGTTGCCCGTGCTGTTGGAGCTTTGTGCGGCGTTCGCCAAACTCAATGGCAAGTTATGCTTCATCAAGGGTGAGCAAGCGGCGCAAGAAGTGATCGACGCTATCCCAGCGACGCACTTGCTGAAAGTTGTGCACGTTGACACCGTTAAGACGGCGACGGGGACGCTGGTTGCGTATGAGAAACGAGCGGCTACGCCTAGAGACTATCCACGTGCCGACGGCGAGCCAGCGCGGTGTCCGCTGAAGGGTGCGGTGACGCGGACTCAGACCAAAGGTTCTGAAAGAGTCGCGACCGAAGCGACGCCTCAGCCGCCGACATCGCGAGTGAACAAGCCCAAGCTAGCGATGCAAAGTCGGCCTGTGGCGAAGTTTTCAGAAGATCGCGCGCCGAAGAAGAACCGGATCAAATCGCTCTCGCAAAAGGCTGGTGCGCCAGTGGCTCGGCGATCGCGCAAGAAGTTTGGATCGAAGTAAATAAGTGGATTGGATCTACAAAAATAATCAGTGTGCTGCTGCTCGCTTGTGCGTTCTACGCGAATACGTTTTTTCGCTCGCGAAATTGAATGATCGTCGCTGTGTCAAGCATTGCGCGAGTCGTCGCCGAAGTCTTTGGTCGCGTTGAGGGCGCGGAGGTCGTTAAAGGCGAGGCGGTCATTGAGGGTGCCACAGGACTTGCAAATGACACCTCGCTCGCCGGAGGGTTCGCTGGAGAGGTTGGTGCCACAGGTAAGGCAGACTGGTTCGGACAAGCGGCTGGCCATTGAGTGGACGCAGAAAGCGACCGCAGCGAAGGCGACGCCAAGGACTGGCCAAGCAGGGACCGAGAGGATGGAAGCAATCGCCAGCGCGGTCAACCCGGCACCGACGAGGAGTGCAAAGGCTTGCAGCCGTACTTTCTTAAACCAAGGCATTGGATCGTCTCCGGCGAGTACCACTATGTAGGCGCTGGCGTTGCGAAAGGCTCGAAAACAAATGTAGCCGATGCCGATGGTGTACGCCACAGGCGTGTGAGTGAAACGTACAAAGCAAATGGCGTTTGAGTGCATGGACGCATGGAAAGCAACGATCTAGGGAATTTGTATCGGCTTAGAGACCTCGATATCGGTCGATAGTTTCGCGGACCGTATCAGGATTGGGAATGTCCTTCATAATGATTTCGTCGCCTTCGTCGGCGGAGCTGGAGATAGTGATTCTGCCCACGCGCATGATGCGGTTCCAGAAGCTTTGCACGACGGTGACATTTCGGATGTGGATATGTAATACTTCGCTGGTGCGTTTGGAGAGAAGCCCTTGGCGCTGGATAGTTCGTCTGGTGGTGATGGTGAGTTGCTCGCCTAGGGTCGAGACTTTCCAGACGATGAGGGCGACGCCACAGGCAATTGCGAGTACACCCAAGCCGATGCCGATGAGAAAGAGTGGGGTGATGCCGAAGAAGATGCCGCCACCTATGCCGCCGAGCACGCCGATCCAGAGGATGACATACAGGACCGGGTTCGACTTGAACATGGCCCGGCGGACGATGAGGATAGTTGATTCGGCGCCGATTGCTGCGGGCTTCGCAAGTGGCGGCATTAGGACGTCGAGATTAGCAGACCCGGCGTCACTGTTGGCGGTACGCGTTTGGGGTGCGGATTGAGAGGTTTTGGGCATCGAAGTGTTTGGCAATGATGCAGAGGTGGTAATGGTTGAGTCAGTAGAGTTTCTCATACGGACAATGGCGATGTCGCCACATTCAGGGCAAGCGACCTTATCCCCATCGGCTTTGCCTGAAACATCGAGCGCGGCTTCACAATTGTCACAACGAATGCTTGGCATGGAATGAGTTCCTGGTAGGTGGCGTGGCGTGCGAGTATGTATAGTTCGGGAAACCAGTCACGCTCGTGCACTTAAATCGGCCCGCGCTCCTCAAACCGTTCACTTCGCCTGTCAAGCCAATCTGGCCTGCCAAACCAGTTGGACACAATCCACTTAACGCGTCCAATTAGCCAATCCTACACGTTCGTCCAAGCAACGGCGATGACAAACTTCGAGTAGTATCCAAGCATGACCGCCATGAACGAACATCACTCTCAACCAACCAACTCTACAAATCCTCGCGCGTTGGTTTTGTGCGACGGGGATATTCCAGGATTTCACGCAGCATGGGCGGCTCGCGAACGAGCCACGGCGAACGGGCCTGGGAGTGCGATGCCTCTCTTGGTAGCCTTCACTTCCGACCCAACTGGTTCGGTGAGTGAATCTGGCAGTAGTGGTGGTGAAGGGGGAGCTGGAGTTGGAGTCGAAGCTCTGGAGCACGCTGTTACGATGCAGGCGCGAGCTCTTGGCTTGACTGCGATAGCAAGTATTCACGCGCGCGGAACCAACGCCGAGGATTTGGCCGGGCATCGCGAATGTATCACGTTGACCAAGGCGTGTTATGCAGCGGCAATGCTCGGGTGCGACCGGGTCATCTGGCCCGCGCACGCGTGTGTGGGCGAGTCGCTCGACTTGGATCGGATCGCGCAGATTGCAGATCGGAGCGTTTTGGTAGCGAGGCTTGTGGCGTTGGACGCGCTGTCGCATCGCATGCCTGGGATTAGGATCGAGACGCCTTATGTTGATCTGACCGACGCGCAAATGGCGGACTTGTTTATCGACGCGGAGTTATCCGCATCGGCGTGCTGGTGGTGGGGGGGGTCTGAGTCTGGAGAGGCTAATAAGGCAGGAAGACGCGGTCAAGCTTCGAGCACAGCTGGTAAGCGTGCTCAGCAGCGATGGTTTGATGTGCTCGAACCACTGGGGTGGCACGCCGACGCGTGAAGAATTTCGTGCACAAGGGTGCGGGCCACTTCGGCAAACGAGTACGGTTTTTCCGCATACTCTCCGGCCTAATGAGTTCCAACACACAATCGAATACTCTTCCCGTGATCACCTCCAAGCGCGTGGGGGCGAGCGCCAAGTGGTCGCGTTCGCTGATCCCAACGACGCGTGAAGCCCCGAACGACGCCGAGACGCCGAGCCATATTTTGCTGCACCGAGCTGGGTATGTTCGCCAGGTGGGTGCGGGGATTTACGATTACTTGCCTCTTGCGTGGCGCGTGATCAATAAGGTGTCGGACATCGTACGTGAAGAGATGAACGCCGCGGGCGCGAGCGAGATGCTGATGCCCGCGCTCGAACCCTTCGAGCTTTTCGAGGGGACCAAGCGCGATGTGGACTATGGCGACAATCTCTTCCGGCTTGTGGATCGCCGCGGCCGTGCGAACGCGCTCGCGCCTACGCACGAAGAAGTCATCACTGAACTCATGAAGTCGGCGATCACCAGCTACAAACAGTTGCCGCTGAATGTGTACCAGATCCAGACCAAGTTCCGCGACGAAGCCAGACCTCGTGCGGGGCTGCTTCGCTGCCGCGAGTTTTTGATGAAAGATGCGTACTCGTTCCACTCGATCATCGAAGGCGAAGGCGGGCTCAACGAAACGTACGACCTGATGTACCGCGCGTACACCAACATCTTCACGCGCTGCGGGTTAAATTTCAGTGCTGTTGAAGCTGATTCAGGCCCTATCGGCGGCTCGGCGTCGCATGAGTTCATGGTCAATTGCGCCAGCGGCGAGGACACCATCCTTAAGTGCACCGCCAGCGGCTACGCGGCGAACGTTGAAAAGTGCGAGATCGGTGCGCGTCCCTTGCCTAGCAAGGGATACTTCGCTGGTGAGCCCAGCGGCACGCTCGAAGACGTACACACGCCCGGTTGCCCCGGTATCGAAGACGTTGTGAAGTTTCTGAAGGTAAAGTCACAACACATGCTCAAGAGCGTGCTCTTTAAAGTTGACTCGTCGGCGGAAGACCTCGCAAAGTTTGGTGAGCAATACATCCTTGCGGTCGTACGTGGCGATCACGACGTCAACGAAGTCAGGGTGCGTGACGCCGCGGGCGTAAAGAAGATTTCGCTTGCTGATCCTGCTTCGGCGATTGCCAAGGGGTTTGCAATTGGATTTGTCTCACCTCGTGCCGTAGTCGGGAAAAAGGGCGTGTTGCTCTTGGTTGATCGCGATGCGGCGATCAGCTTTGACGATGCCGCAGGAAAGGCAAAGTTCTGGGTCACGGGTGCAGACAGCAAAGACCACCACATCAAGCACTTTAACTGGCAGCGAGACTTGGGCAAGGATCCTCTCGCAGCGAAGTCGCAGACGCCTGAATCGCACGGCACGGGTGGCTTGCAAGGCGAAGACGATCACATGATGGTCGCCGACGTGCGCAACGCGCTCGCGGGTGATCCTTCGCCGCGGGCGAGCGGGTCGTTGTTGGTTGCTGCTCGCGGCATCGAAATAGGCCACATCTTCAAGCTTGGCACGAAGTATTCTGAAGCGATGGGCTTGTCGGTGCTCGATCAGACGCAGCAGAAAAAAGCTGTCATCATGGGGTGCTATGGCATCGGCGTGTCGCGGACAATGGCCGCATGCGTCGAGATGGCCCATGATGAGAATGGCATCCTCTGGCCCGCGCCCATCGCGCCGTATCACGTGCTCATCACGATCATGCGCGCCGACGACGCGAAGCAGAACGAACTCGCCGGGAAGCTCTCTTGCGCGTTGGTTGGCGAGGGCGTTGACGTTCTCATCGATGACCGCGACGAACGGCCGGGCGTGAAGTTCAAAGACGCCGACTTGATCGGACTACCAATTCGTATAACGCTTGGCGAAAAGGCGATGGAGCAAGGGTGCGTCGAGTTCAAACGCCGAAACGACGCGGGTAAGGGCGAGCTGGTCGCCATCGACGCGATTGTTGCCAAGTGCGTTGATGTGCTGAACGCGTCCACGCGGTGAGAGGTTGTCACGATGCACGATCTTCTGATCATCGATGCGAAAACTCCTAGCGAGTTGGTGGCGTTCACTGCGCTCTGTCGCGCATACGCGATGTCGCTGCCTTTCTCCTTGGAGTATCAGGGGTTTGAGGCGGAGATGGCGTCGCTGCCAGGGCTATATGCCGCGCCCGATGGCGTGATCTTGATAGCGAAGGACCAAGGCATGAGCATTGATGCCGCTGGATTCAATTCGTTTCTGGGCTGCGTCGCGGTTCGGCCTTTACCCGCGAGCGCGATCCACGATGGCGAGCCTTCGCGCGGGTGCGAGATCAAGCGAATGTGGGTCGATCCGGCAGCCCGCAGCCGCGGCGTCGGCCACGCGATGATGAACGCCGCCATCGAGTTTGCAAAGTCCGCGAACTATGGCGTCATCAAGCTCGATACCGCGCCCGACATGCTCGCGGCTCAGGCGTGCTATCGCAAAGCCGGGTTCGTGCCCGCGCAGCGATACAACGATGATTGGGACCAAACGACGATGTACTTTTCAATGGCGGTGTGAGGCGGGTGTGATGTGGTGTGTGTAGTTGGGGGACGGCTCTTCCGACCCAACGAGCAACGCCGTGCCATCGAAGTCAGCTTCGGATTTCGATGAATACAAATCAGAGATCCAGTGAAGACGGAACAGGGTGCACCTCTCATACGCGCCGGATCAGGATTTGGAGAGCAGGTCAGCAACTCAAACCGAATAAAATCAATTCACCGTGCCCATGGGTTTTGCTCGCCGTCGCTGATAACGGCACTCTGATAGCGCGGACGCTGATCATGAGCGCAAGGCTTGATCACGGGTCTAATACCAAGGCCTGATCGCACAGCATGATCCCTCTCACCATCCTATTACATCATCCCCGTAAACCAACATGGCCCGACCATATGCCCGGGCCGCGTTTCATTTATTGGCGTGCACGCAAAGGCCCTGCACTACCGCGCACTTACTCAAACGTCCCTTGCACATGCAACGGGAAATCGAGCAGCGTCGCCACATCCTTGGCTGATTTCTTCTCCAAATCGCTCAGCCTGGGACCGAGCGTCTTGGCATCGCCCGTGAGCTTCGCCAGCATTTCAAACTTGTGCGTGTGGTTGTATTTGAGCACGACCTTGTCGGGTCCCATTTCGTTACGCGCGTGGCCGCCGGGGTACATCACAAGGCCCGAATCAAACGACCCGCCCTCATCATCATGAACAACGATCAAAGTCGGGATGCCGTCGGGATACTTAGCGTCGTACTCAGCCCCGCCATGCTCAAATGCCATCTTGTTCATGAGGTTGCGCGTGAGCGGATCGTGCAGCGCCTTCTTTACAAAGTCGTGGGGGAGGAGCATGAGTTCTTTCCAACCCAGCGTGATGCCTGGCTTGGCCGCGTTCAATTCCAAAGCCTTGCGCAGCATCGTGCACACAAGGTACAACATGGAGTGGTCGGCACTCTGTCGCGTCTTTGGATCGCGCTTCGCAGGGTCGCCGATGATTCCAAACGCGGGCTCGTACGCACGCACGACCATCTTCGAGATGCAATCGCCAGATTGATCGCTCAGCAAGTTCGGGTTCTTGCGGATAATGTTGATGAGGCCTTGCAGCGCGCCCGCGGATTGATGCTCGTACAGCCCAAGCTTGAAGTGCATGCCCATCACCGCGAAGTCATCTCCCTCGCGGGCGAGAAACAAATCAAATGGCGAAGCGTCGGCCTTTGACGTATTGGCTTGCGTCGCGCCGACCTTCTGGAACATCTGCCCAGGGCCTTCAAAGATGCGGAAAATTGCTTCAGGATTGCGGAAGATATCGCGTGGCCCCATGAACCCCGCCATACTGCGCTTGACGCTCACAATCGCGGCTTCGGTCGTGATCGCGGCGCTCGCGCCCTTGCTATCACTAAGCTGCTTGCCGGCGCGAATAGCCCGAAACGGAATATGGTGCGCGACGAGCATGCCGATGGCTGACTCAATCTGCTCGGCAGTCGCGCCCATCATCGCACCAAACGTCGCCGCAGAACCGATGCCGCCGTGCACAACATGGTCGATCTTGTACGACTTGAGCGAGAAAACCTCCGCCAGCCGCCCGCGAATCTCATCAAGCAGGATCATCCCCTTGAGCGCGAACGCGCCATCTTTGCCACGCAGTTGAGCCGCAGCAAGCGCGACCGGGTAAAAGTCATTATGGCCGAATTCGCCAGCAGTGTGCCCGCGCGACGGGTTATAGCCGAAGTTGGTGCCGTTGCTGTCCCACTCACGAACTGCGGCGGAATTCGCCACGATTGCCTTTTCAACCTGTGTATCAAAGTTGCTGCCAAAGGTGGGGACGCCTGCGCGAACGGTGGTCCCCTTCTTTGCCCACGCCGCGGCTTCGCCTGCGACGCGATACTGCAATGCTTCTTCACGCAGCAGCACCGGCGCGTTGGTGCCCATCGCAATCGCCGACAAGCCGCACAAGCACGCATCGGTATGGAAGAGGTTGGTCTTCTCCATGACCGAAGCGGCGGGATTGCCCGTGTTTGGGCCATCGCTCATGAAGTCAATCGCGTACTGCGCGATGCCGAGGCCTTGGTTGGTGTCGCGTGCAAGTTGAACAAACTGAGTGCCCATGACTGCTCCTGATGCTGGCAAGAAGAACGAAACACGGCGAGCTTGAACGTGCGTGGCGCGAGAGAATCGAAGTGGGGGACTCACATGAAATTGGGTACGTCCAACCCACTTGCTATCGATGAATTCAATGCAAGGCTCCAAGGATAGCACGCGACGCCCATGGCTTTCTTCCCTTTCAAATCCTTCTATTTAAGGCGTATTGGAGGCATCATTCGATGGCGTTCCCGCGCTTCAAATGGCCATGCCGTGCGAAGGTGATGAATACGTTCGACGCGATGAGCAGCGCGACACAGCCAAGAACTCGCATCATGTGTGTGTGCCTCCAGGCGTCGCACCTGTGCGCGCACGCCACTCGTCATCAAGGATCGCCCAGCGTTGATGGTCTTCCCACACGCCATTGATGCGGAGCATGGCTTTGCTCGTGCCTTCGAGCCTAAACCCAAGGCGTTCAACCATTGCAATTGATCGACCATTTCGCGGGATGATGTTCGCTTCGATGCGGTGCAGGCGAATCGTGTCAAACGCCACATCGAGCGCAAGTCCCAGTGCCTCACGCATTAAGCCTTGCCCTTGATGCTTGTGATCGATCCAGTACCCCGCAGCCGCGTTCTGAAACGCTCCGTAGCCGATGTGATTGAGGCTTACCTGACCAATCACTGGTCCAATAGGTTCACGCGTGCCGGTGCCTCTCTGTTGCAAAACAGCGGTTGAGGTCGCCGCGTCGTTAGCTCGCAAGAGACAGATCAAATAGCGCTGCGATTCCTGCGTGTTGCTCGTCGCGAGAAACCGCTCAAACACAGCGTTGTGATTCCCATCCGGCGAATCCTTCCCAGGCGGCGTCGGCTCCCATTGTCGCAAATGCTCCCAGCACGCCGCACGAATACCCGCATACTCCGCTTCATCCGACGCGCGCGGATGCCGAATAAGCACGCGCGTCCCAAC
The DNA here is from genome assembly GCA_038240875.1 of Phycisphaerales bacterium. Taxonomy (GTDB): domain Bacteria; phylum Planctomycetota; class Phycisphaerae; order Phycisphaerales; family UBA1924; genus JBBRGG01. Next base: position 9,969 of record JBBRGG010000127.1, read on the forward strand.
TCGTGCAATCCCGCTGGATCGAGCCTGTGAAAGTTCACGCGACGCCATCATGGCTTACTCCCACTCGATGGTCGCGGGTGGCTTGCTTGAAATGTCATACACCACACGGTTCACGCCACGCACCTCATTGATCACGCGGTTGCTGATCCGCGCGAGCACGTCGTAAGGAATGCGCGACCAGTCCGCCGACATGAAGTCTTCGGTTTCAACCGCGCGAATCGCAATTGTCTGGTCATATGTCCTGCCATCGCCCATCACGCCCACGCTCTGCACCGGCAGCAGCACCGCGAAGACCTGGCTCGTCGTGCGATACAAATTCGCAGCGGTAATCTCTTCCAGCAAAATCTCGTCCGCAATCTGCACGATCTTCAACTTCTCGCGCGTCACCTCGCCCAGTACGCGAACCGCGAGCCCAGGGCCTGGGAATGGATGCCGCCAAACCATCTTCTCAGGCAACCCAAGCACTTCGCCCAAACGACGCACTTCGTCCTTGAAAAGCTCACGCAGCGGCTCAACCAATTCAAAGCCCAAATCCTTTGGCAGCCCGCCCACATTGTGATGCAACTTGATCCCCGCGGCCTGCCC
>JBBRGG010000128.1:0-10544 GCA_038240875.1 Phycisphaerales bacterium
AAAGAAAGCAACAAAAGCCCAACCCAATCCATCCCAACGCTAGGTGCTTCATTCTACCTGCGTTCTTCCCGCACGTTGCGATCGTTGCTCCAATCTCAGGCAACAAAATCAACTTCCCCTTCTTCATCTCAAAGCAGCGACCAGAGTCCCCAATCATCATGTCCCCGAACCTCGCACCTGTCAAACACCGATTCGCCAGCGACCAACCGCCGCGAGCCAGAAAAAAATCTCGTAGTCATTCAAAATTCTCTACTACCTCGCGCGAACCTATTGCAAACTCAAGCGTACCGAATTCGCCAGGCCTGGCATTCGCCCGGGCGTCGTGTCATGGATTGCGCGACACCAGCCATGTTCGAGCGCACACAAGCGTCCCTTGTGCGCGCTGAATTGGTATTGCGTCTCTATGTGTGCACACACCGCTTGGAACGTTGCCTTGGTCTTCTTGGGACAATCGTGTCCGCTTGCTTTTGCCCACGTATTCTTCGCCCGCAGTTTTGTCCCCAATCTCTTTCTCTATCTCTTTCTCTAGCTCTATCTGCTACTTCGTCGCCTCTACTTTACCGCCTCGGCGTGCAAATATTCGTGCCGTCCTGTATCCTCTGATTTGCCTCTCTTCAATTGTCTGGTTGAACTTGGCCCATCGTGTGAATCTGTCAATCATGCTGGATACGGTTGCGTCGCCGCGACCTATCGGTTTTTATCCCAGCCATTGTGTAGTTAAGCTCTCGTTTACGCCTGTGATTATAAAACCTCAGTTCAGTGTGCACGCAAGTTGATCAAGTTCCTCTTCTTCCGTTCGTAGCAGTCAGCAGCGTTGGCGTCGAGACGCCGACTCAGATTCAGAATCGTGTAAGCGTTGCGAGGTTCTTCCGCAGCGCGTCGGAGTGCGAAGCGAATGGCCGCAGACTATTTAACCTTTCGACGCGCAACCAGCGCGAGCTTCTTCGGGCTAGTTCTCCAAGGCGTCTTGGCCATTGGAATGCTCATCTATGGCGTCCTCTCCCGCGATCCCGCGGGCGTCACCATCGGCTTATATTCCGCCATCGGCTGCCTCGCTTGGATCACTCTCGCGATCCTCTACGACCAGCACCGCCGCGAACGAATCGAAGCCGTCGAAGCCGAAGCCTTCTCCAAAAGTGAGCTCGCTGGCACCAGCGCCTTCGACAAAGCCGACGACGAGTTCCGCCCCGCCGCCAAACGCCTCCGTGGCCTCTATAAAGTCTTCGTCCCCGCAATGGCGATCCTTATCGCCAGTTGCCTCATCTCGCTAGGCTTCCTCTACTACAAAGCTACCTCTAATCGCCAGGACCTTGCAAACTATCTCCCCTCGCTCCACGCCGGTTGGGGCTTGGGTCTCGGCATCGGTTTCGCCGCCCTCGCCTTCGTCTTTGCTCGCTACGCAGCCACGATGGCCCGTCAAAAAGAGTGGAACAACCTTCGCGCCGGTGCAGGCTTCGCCGTCGGCAGCGCGATCTTCAGCTTCATGCTCGCCATCGGCCATGGCATCGACTTTGCCTCCAGCGACCTGGTCGCTCGCATCATGGCTCAAGCTATTCCCATCGCCATCGCAATCCTCGGCATCGAAGTTGTCCTCAACCTCATCCTCGACATCTATCGCCCTCGCAAAACCAGCGAAAACCCTCGCCCCGCCTTCGACTCCCGCTTGCTCGGTTTCATCGCCGCTCCTGACAAAATCGCCCAGTCCGTTGGTGACGCCGTCACCTATCAACTCGGATACGACGTCAATGGCGGATGGATGTTCGTCCTTCTACGCAAGTGGGTTCTTCCACTCGTCGGCATGGGCACGCTGGTCATGTGGCTGCTCACCAGCCTCGCCGTCGTGCAGCCTCATCAACGCGCAATTGTTCTTCGCTTCGGCAACCCCGTCGGCCAGGAAATCGGCCCCGGTCTCCACTTCAAATACCCTTGGCCCATCGATTCCCTCTATATCCCTGAGTTCATTACCAAAGACGACAAGGGTCGCTCTATCGTAAGAGACTTGACCGCCACCGGTCTGCGAACAATCGAGCTCGCCACCGCGCCACCTGCAACCACTGGCGCAATCCTCTGGACCAACGACCACCTCGGCGAAGAAGTCTTTCAATTCGTTCGCAGCTCCGTAAACCCCAAAGTTGGCCAAGCTGGCGCAGGCGCAAATCTCGACGACCTCGCCGTGGTCTCCGTTGAAATCCCGTTGCAATACGTCGTCGATGACGTGCGACTGTTTGACGAGCTTGCTCCACCAGCGATCCGCGATGATCTTCTTCGCGCGGTCGGCCGCCGAGAAGTCGTCAAATTCTTCCAAGACAAAAGCCTAGGCGAAGTCATCGGTGGCGATCGCGTCGCCCTCGCCCAAGCCGTCCGTCAACGCGTCGAAAGAGCATACGCACAACTCAATCCCGGCCCCAATGGCGAGCCTCGCGGTGCGGGAGTTCGCGTTGTCTCCGTCAAGTTCCCCGGCCTTCATCCTCCTAAAGAAACCGCTACCAGCTTCGAGACCGTCGTGATGGCGGACCAGCGCCGCGAGGCCAACATCGCCGCCGCTCGCGCCGACGCCGCTCGCTCTCTCACCGAAGTTGTCGGCGACGTTTCCCTCGCTAACAGCATTATTGCCGAACTTGATTCTCTCGAATCACTTCGTGCCCGCGCCGCACCAGAAACTGATTTGACGGCTCAGGAATTCAAGGTTCGCGAGCGACTCGAAGCCGCTGGTGGCAAAATGTCCTCGCTTCTCGCAAACGCCGCTTCAAATCGCTGGACCCGCCACATGGGTGAACGTGGCCGCGCAGCTCGCTATCGTGGCCAAGTCGCCCTCGCCGACGCAGCTCCACTTCTTTACTTCGTCGATCAGTACTACCAAGCCCGCCTTCGCATGATGGCGAGGTCGCGAGTCTTCTTTGTGAGCAACGAGACGCGCGATCTGAGATTCGATGTTGATCTCAAGTCCAAGGATTCGGGCCTCGATGTCTTCCGTCCCAAGGAAGCTGGCGACGAGTAGAGCCTCTTCGTAGTTTCTTGTTTCGTCGTCACACAATTCCCATCTGTTGCTTGCTTTGTACCTATCAATTTCTTGTACATCATCCGTGGCGTGTTATAAGTCCTTTGCCTTGTCCGCTTTCTTCGCCGCCACCAGTGGAGCATTTGCCCAGTGAGAAACAGCGTCCTCATGATCGTTGCTGGCCTCGTGCTCGTAGCGCTGCTCAGCTTTTCCATGGCGTACACCGTGCGCTTCACTGATTCGGCGGTCCTCACAACCTTCGGGCGTGCAGGCCCAAGCGACGTGATCAGCACGCCCGGCCTTCGTTTCAAATGGCCCTACCCGATCCAGTCTGTTACCAGCTACGACACGCGTCTACGTGTACTGCAGATCAAGCTCGAACAGGTCCAAACCGCTGATAACCGCCAGATCGCGGTCGAGGCGTATTGCACCTGGCGCGTGAAGGATCCTCTCCGCTTCTTCCAGAAGTTTTCCAACGTAGGTGATCGTGCCGAGGAGCATTACAAAGAAGCAGAAAAGCCTCTCGCTGGCAATCTTCGCCAAGCCGTCGGTCTGGTCTCGCGCTTCACCTTGGGCGAACTCTTCTCCGGCACGCAAGGCGGCTCCAAAATGGCTGACCTCGAACGCGAAATGCTCAACTCCTTTCGTGCTGCGGCTGTCGAAGGCGAAACTGCCGGGACCGTTTCAGATGGCACAAGCTCAGGCTTGCTCGCAGTCTATGGGATCGAAGTTGTTGACCTTGGCATAACCCGCATCTTGCTCCCCGAAGAAACTACCAAGAGCGTCTTTGACCGTATGAAGGCGACTCGCGAAGGCGAAGCCAGGGCAATCGAAAGCCAAGGCCTCGCTCAGGCCCAGGCTATTCGTTCCAAGGCCAAAGCCGACGCTGATCGCATCACCGCTTTCGCCGAACGCCTTGCACAAGATATTCGCGTGCGTGGCGACCTCGAAGCCGCTCCCTTCCTTCGCGAGCAGAACGAGCGCGCGGATCTGGCCGTCTTCCTCCGGTCGATCAAATTCATGGAAGAAGTCAAGGCCAATAGCTTCACGCTGGTCTTCAGTGGCGATACCCCTGGCATGTCCATCTTTGATCCCAATGTTCTTGATTCGCTCAAGCCGGGCAACTTCCCCGGCTTTGTCGCGCCGACTTCTTGGGGCACGCAGGCTCCCAATTCGGCCAAGCCAAGTTCGATCAAATCCAAGCAGTCCAACAGCCAGCCTGATACCGGCAGCACCGAAGCCTCATTCAGCGAAATCGTCGCGGAGGGCTCCCCATGATTCCACGAAACGCATATGCACCATCAATCCTGCTCGCGCCAGATGGCGATGGTCCACTCTCGAATGGGACCGATGAAACGTCAGGAATCGCGCCTACGCCGTTGGCTTCTCGCCGTGCAGGCAGCATGATGCTGCGCGAGGGCGCGGGGACGATGGGTGCGGGCGCGGGGCTTGATTCCGCGAACCAGTCTCTCGCCGACGCGCTTAACGTGGTGTACAAACTGGTCATCTTCACGATGGTCGGCCTGGCAATTGCGTGGGTGATGTCGGGGTTTCGTGTTGTTAACGAAGGTAGCCGTGGCGTGCGCGTGCTCTTTGGCAGCATCCAGGATTCCAATCTTGAGCCAGGCTTTCGCTGGTCCGCGCCCTTTCCCTTTGGCGAATTGATCAGCATCGAGCAAGGCTATCGCGAGGTTCCGCTCAAGAACGAGTTTTGGTTTTTTGTTCCCGCTGGCGCCGACCCCGCGCCCGACAAGAACACGCCCACACCCAGCCTGAATCCTGATCAAGGCGGCTCGGGTTCGGTGTTGACCAGCGATGGCAACATCGCGCACACGCAGTGGCGCGTGAGTTATAACCGGCGCGTGGTCAACGATTTCTCGGCAAACGTGCACCCGGATTACGAGGTCGCGCTTGTTCGTGCCGCAGCGATGCGTGGCGTGGTCTCTGCGACCGCGCAGTATCCAATCGAGCCACTCTTGAAGCAAGGTGGCGACGCGATCACGGTAAACGACCTCGCTACGACTGCCTCGGCGAACTCTGAACCAGCGAAGGCTGCAACTGCCTCTACTGATCCGTCTAAAGACGAGCCCGCCAAGGATGCGACCACGTCGGCGGGACAAACCGCCGAGGATCTGGCCAAGGCCAAGGCCATCGAAGAAGCAGCCAAGGAAGAAGTGGCCAAGGCTCGGGCCAAGCAAGGCGCGTCCAACGTTGTCGCACAGCGCGCCCGCATCATCGCCCAAGAAGTTCTTGATAGCGTTTCCAGCGGCATCCAGATCAACGAGTTCACGCTCGACGCCGCGATCCCGCCTTTATTTGTACGATCGGATTTCGCTGCAGTACAGAGCGCGGTTGCCAAGTCGAATCAGGAACGCGAGAGCGCCGAGTCCGACGCGCGGCGTACATTGAACGAAGTCGCGGGCGACGCCTCGAACGAGATTCTTGGCTTGAGCACGGAGTATGAACTAGCGATCGCGCAATTGAAAAATGCAGAAGCTGCGGCGATACTCGTGAAAATCGATAGCGTTTTCCAGGATCGCAGGCGAAGCGTCGACGGACGTGTACTCGAAGGCAAGACTTCGGGCAAGTCGGCGCAGCTTTTGGACGAGGCCGAGTTGTACCGTTCGCAAGTTGTCTCGCATGGCCAGGGCGACTTGGCTCGATTCCGAGCCAAGCTGGCGCAGCACGATGCCAATCCGTCGTTGATGGTTGCGCGTGAATGGACCGACGCATACGCCGCCTTCGTATCGAGCCCTTCTGTTGAGGTCATGCTCTTCCCCTCGACGACGGACACCGTGAACTTGCAATTGAATCGCGACCCAACCGTCGAACGCGAACAGGACAAGGCACGCAAGATTCGCGAACAGGAAATCTCTCGCAAGCTGCGTGAAGCGCAGATGAACGACGCACGTTTCCGCACGCAAACCGGCGTGCCTATTACCGAGCAGTAAAGGATCCTGTCCATGGCGTACTCAGGAACCTCTTCTGGCAACGAGCCGATTGTTGTGTGCCAGGCGATCAACAAGGTCTTCAAAGACTTTTGGATGCGTGATCGCGCACGCGCGGTTAACAACCTCAGCTTTGAGATTCGGCCACGAGAAGTGTTTGGTTTGCTCGGGCCCAACGGCTCGGGCAAGTCGACGACGATCAAGATGATCCTGGGGTTGCTGCGTCCGACGACGGGCAGAATCTCGGTCTTTGGCAAATCGCCCAGCGATGTTGGTGCGAAGGCGCGCATCGGGTACCTTCCCGAAGAGTCGTACCTGTATGGTTTCCTCAACGCGCGCGAAACGCTTGATTACTACGGCAAGCTATTCGAGCTCGATGGTAAGACGCGAGCGCGCCGAATCGACGAGCTTCTTGACATGATCGGGCTGACAGCAGCACAGTTCCGCCCGGTGCGCGAATATTCCAAGGGCATGCAGCGACGCATCGGCATTGCGCAGGCGCTCATCAACGATCCGGATTTGCTGATCCTCGACGAGCCGACGACCGGGCTTGACCCGATCGGAACGCGGCAGGTCAAGGACTTGATCATCGATTTGGCACGCCGAGGAAAGACGATATTGTTGTCGAGCCACTTGCTCGCCGACGTCGAGGATTGTGTTGATCGCCTGACGATTCTCTATGGCGGGCAGAAGCGTGCCGAGGGAACGTGCGATGAGTTGTTGGTCTCGCAGAGCAAGACCAGCATCGAATCTGAAACGCTCGACGACGATACGGTGAGCGAGATTGATCGCGTGATTCGTTCGCGTTCGGGCGGCACGAAATCGGTTCTCCGTGTGAGCAAGCCCAGACAGACGCTCGAAGCACTCTTCCTCGACATCGTTACGCGGGCACGCTCGGAGCAACTTTCAACCAGCGGCGCGACTTCGGGTGGCGTGACGGCGTCGTTCCTGAAAGGTGCAGATGATGCGGCGGGCGCGGCGCTGATTGATAAGCTGGTCGCGGCTCCGACGCTGGCGCAGGCACAGGCAGAGGCGGCGGCTGGTGGTTTGCTTGGTGGTTTGCCTAGCGATGATGCAAGGTCGCCGACGCGTGCTACGGCCGCGGGCCCTGATTCAGATGTGATTGGTTCACTCTTGAACTCGGCGCAGCCAGAAGCGGCGAAGATGGGCAACAGATCGAATATTGCCGAATTGAATGATGCAGGCGTGAATTCTACATCTGCTCCTACCAAGTCTACTGCGGTGAAACCTGCGGCTTCCAACGATGCCGATCGATCGGTGATCGATTCGCTTTTAGGTGGTGGTGGAAATAGCAGTGAAGGCAACGGGAGGGACCGCTCGTGACCTTTCGTGAGCGTTTGGCCAAGCTGGATCGAATCCAGCAATCTCTGGGCTTTCGTATCGGCGCGTCGATCTTCGTCACGCTGGTCGTGGTCGTGCTGGCGGTGACGCATGTTGTCGCGCGCAACGCGCCAGTCGCGTCTGGGACAGGATCTGATTCGGGCGTGGCAGCTGGCTCGGCACTTGCGCCGCAAGAAGGCGAGTCTGACGCGCAACGGCTCGAACGCGAACGGCTGAACGCGGGGATCGCTGCGAGCGACAAAATCATCACTTCGATTATGTCGCGCGGGTCAACATCGAATCGTTTGTACACGATGGCGTTGCTCGGCTGGTGCGTTGCCATTGGCGCGATCTGGCTGGGCGTTGGTCTCACGATGGGCGGTGTACTTGTCGGCGGTGCGGCTGTGTTGCTGCCGATGTACATCTTTATGCCGTCGCTTCGCGGGACGGCGACGCTGCTCGCGGGCGTTTTGATCTTGTTTATTTCGCTGATCACGCTGATGCGGGTCGCGGGGATGCTCCTTTCGGCTCCGTATCGCTCGATAGCGATCGCGCGAAATGTGTTGACTGAGGCGACTCGCCTGAAGCTGACGTCCATATTCATCTTGATATTGATCTTCGGACTGGCCGCGCTGCCTGGGTTGCTGGATCCGAACACGCCGCTGCGGTATCGGGTGCAGTCGTTCTTGCAGTGGGGGACTGGTGGCACGTTCTTTATCATCTCGCTGCTGACCGTTGTATTCTCGGTTGCAACGGTTGCATTTGAGCAGCGAGACAAAGTGATCTGGCAGACGATGACCAAGCCGGTTGCGCACTGGGAATACATCCTGGGCAAGTGGTTGGGTGTGACGGTGCTTGCGGGCGTATTGCTGCTGGTTTCATCGAGTGGCATTTATTTGTTCGCGCAGTACCTTCGCCAGCAGCCGGCGCTAGGAGAGAGTTCGGCGTACGTCTCGGGTGATGGCGATGGGAGCGTGACCGACGACCGTCGTGTGCTTGAGACGCAGATATTAGTGGCGAGGCTGACCAAGCAGCCTCAACCTCCCGAAGTTGATCAGAAGCAATTCGACCTGAATGTGCAAACCAAGGTCGAGGAAGAAGCCAACAGGATTTTGGGTTCGGGCTCGTCGGGTGTTGAGGCGTTTGCGCAGCGGTCGGATGAGATGCGGGAGAAGATATCATCGGACCTTCGTAAGAGCGTGAACATCGCGTATCGCACGCTGGACGTTGGCCAGACTCAGTATTTCATGTTTGAAGGGTTAGGCTCGGCGCGAAACAGTTCGACGCCGGTGATTCTGCGGTACAAGATCAATTCGGGAACGGATCGCCCGGACGCGTTGTATCGGTTGACGTTTATCTTTCCGGGTGTGCAGGGCGCGCTGGTGCAGGAAGTTGGGCTCGCCAAGTTTCATTATTTGGAGTTGTTGCCAACGGTTGTGGATGCGGAAGGCAAGCTGGTCGTCGGGATCGCCAATGGTGATTTCGAGACACGACGGCCAAACCCATTTGGTCTTTCATTCCCGAAAGATGGTTTGGAAGTTTCGTTCTCGGTTGGCTCGTTTGAGGCCAATTTCGTGCGTGTGGTAGCGGTGCTATGGCTAAAGCTCGCATTTCTAGCGATGGTTGGCGTCTTCATGGCGACATTCACAAGCTTCCCGGTTGCGTGCCTGGTGAGCTTTGCGATTTATGCATCTGCCGAGGGAGCGACGTTCTTGCTTGGTGCATTGGAAAATTATCGCACGCAAACCAACGAGGGGCAAACGCTGTATTTCAATGTGGGGATCGCCTTTATCGCGACATGGATTTCCAAGGCGTTCAAGGTGTATTCAGATTTGCAGCCGACATCGCGATTGGTCGATGGGCGATTGCTTGGGTGGAGTGATGTGGCGCAGGGGACGGTTGTGCTGGCGTGCTGGATTGGCGTGTTGTTCTTAGCCGCGGTTACAACGTTTAGACGTCGCGAACTGGCGACATATTCGGGTAACGGTTGATGCTGGCGCTCGTGGGTTGGGTTGGACGAGGTAAGCGAGTAGCATATTTCTTGATGGACGAACGAGTTGTAGTGAGTGTTTGGGAGCATTGCTCATGAGGAACAACACCAAGGTTCGCTTGCTTGCCAGCGTCGGCCTTGCGCTGTGCCTAGGGGCATCGACGGGTTTGTCCACGCTTCTGAGCTCGATTGCCGGGCGAAGCAAGCTGGTGTATACAGATCGCGCGGAAGATGGCGCGTCGGCGGAAGTGGTCGCAGGGATCGCGATGGGCGCGTTCCGAGGCATCTTCGTCAACTTCCTATGGATGCGTGCCAACGATCTTAAGGAAGATGGCAAGTTCTTTGAATCGGTGGAGCTTGCACGCGTGATCACGCGGTTGCAGCCACGCTTTCCGCGCGTGTGGGTCTTTCACGCGTGGAATCTGGCGTACAACATTTCGGTGCAGACCCAGACGCGTGAAGAGCGATGGGCATGGGTGAACGCGGGGATTCGTCTGCTTCGTGACGAAGGAATTCCGGCGAACCCCAATGACTTGCTCTTGCACAAAGAGTTGTCGTGGATTTTCATTCACAAAATCGGCGGGTTTACCGATGATGTGAACCCGTACTACAAATTACGGCTGGCCCAAGAGTGGACGGCGATCATGGGCCCGCCGCCAAGGATCAAGGCGGAGGATCGCACGCGCGATGGCGCGATTAAGACGTACGTCGCGTGGCTCAACACGATTGCTACTGCGCCCGATAGCTTTGACGCGCTCAAGCAAGTCGAGCCGAGCGTGCGTGATCTGCTTCGCAACGTCAAGGACGCGGTGGGGCCGATGCCCGACAGCACGCTCTTGATGCGGTACGAGATGTGGAAAGCGTACAAACAATCGGGGCAGCAGAGCTTAGTAGAGAAGCTACTGCCTGCGGAAGTAAAGAAGTTTGGCACGGTGATTGACGATCCTGCGCTGGCCAAGGCGTGGGCGGCGATCATTCCATACATGCGTAAGCAAGTGCTCCAGCAGGAGTACCGCATGGACATCAACCGCATGATTCGCTACACCGAAAAATATGGCCCGATTGATTGGCGGCATTCCGCTGCACACTCGCTCTATTGGTCGGCGACGGGCGTCGAGCTCGCATCCAATCGCTGGGTCGAATCGACACGCAAAGATTTCGATTTCATCAACACCGATCGCATCGTGGCGCAGAGCGTTCAAGAGTTGTACCGCTCGGGCGAGGTGTACTTTGATTTCTTTGCTTCGTCGATGGGGCAGTACGCGTT
>JBBRGG010000129.1:0-10533 GCA_038240875.1 Phycisphaerales bacterium
ACCGAACGGTGCACGAGCCGCCCTTCGTCGCGATCGGAAATGACTTCAAGGCTGAGCCCGGTTCGATCAAGCACGAGCGAGCGAAAGTCTGCACTGTTGCTCGCCTCGCGGACCGCCGCAGTCGCGAAGGCGCGGCACAAGCGAACACCCAGCCGATCACACGTGGACTTAAAGCGTACGAGCGCTTCAAGGCTGGTGGCCATCGCTTCGGGCGAGAGCATGCCTGTGGCTGCTAAACCGTGGGCAAGGCGCGTCATCGCACGCTCTTCTTCGAGGACGCGCCACGAGCGTTCATCAACAAGTTCGACGGCGAGCAGTCGCAGGCTGTTGCTGCCTACGTCGATCGCCGCCAACCGTTCGCCCGATACGAAAAGGCTGCGCTGGGTGTGTGCGAGAGAGAGGGCGTCGGGCATGCCTTTGGCGAGCGAAGTGATCGCCTGCGCTGGCTGGTGAGCGTAAAATGGCTGCGGAGTATGAGCCTTGCTTTCACGTTGAACTTGCTCATTTGCCTTCGCGTGGCCGTTGGTTGGCGTGTTCTGTTCAGGCTGTGTCGGACGAATGCTTGGCGTGTTCACGTTCATAGGGTGTATCCGCAACGCCGGCAGGCCGCTTATTGGTTCGCCTGAATACATATCGGCGATAGGTTCGGGTATCTTCTGCATGAGTTTGCGCGAATGTGAGGGTCGAATAGTCGCATCGAGCGTGCGCACAATAGTGGTCACTCGCGCCCGAGGGACAGACACAAGTGGCGCTTCAATCTGGCTGATCGCCGATGCGCGAAACGCGTGTAAAGCAAGAGGTAAGTCGCTGGTTCGCCACCAGGTTGCGGCTTTGGCGTGCCTGGCATCGCGCACGCGGATGAGCCGATCGCGAAGTTCCGCGATAGTGCCTTGCCTGATACCACTTTGCCTGATACCACTTTGCCTGATACCACTTTGACCAGAGTTGAGCACTACTTGGCTTCGATCTAGGTAGTGTGGCTCTTCCAGCGCATATCGCGCCAGCCGATCCACCAGCACCGCCACATCGTTGACTTCACCCAATCGCTGCTGTGCTTCTTCCAGGCAGACAAGCGCACGATCGCGCTGCGCGGAATCGATAACTGCGCCAAAGGTTTCCATCGCGTAGCGCAGTCGCTTCACGCACAAACGCAGTTCGTGAAGGCGTTCGAGATCGATGAGGTCTTCGGGTCCAAAGCCGGAAGCTTCCGCCGAAAGACTGGCCAAGGTTGTGCGCGCAACCAAGTCCACCGGGAAGTGAGAAGCGGGGTTGATTCCCTTGTGCAAGCGTTTGGCCGAATCATGCAGTGAACTTTGTGCACAAGGGTCGCACGCGTCAACAAGCAGTGACATGGCTTCAATGCGTTCGCGCGCGATGCGTTTTTGGGCGTCGACGCAGGACGCACCCAGGAAGCCATGACTGACCAGTGGGGCAAGGACTTGGAGGTGGACGTCGGCATCGCGCACCGCGCCAGCAAGACGGCGGACCACGCGAATGCTGCTGCGGGTCTTTCGCCAATCCAGAGCTTTGCAGTAGCCACGAAACGCCTGAAGTGCGACGTCAGCCTTACGCGCGGCGACCCGCAAGCGATGCACAGCTTTGGCTGCGGTCTGATTCTGATTCGAGGCGTTGGCATTCAGCGAATTCGGCGAGTTCGGCGATGGAATCAGCTCTACCACGAAATTTGTAGGTTGGGTCGCTTCGTCTGCACACGCACGCATGTGCTCATAAGCAAACGCCATCGCCCGGGCGAGGTCCTTTAGCCGCAGGGAGATAACCCGCTCGGCCACCAGGGCGACGCTTTGGCCTTTGGGAAGATCGATCCACTTGGTGCCCACGCGTGGATTCTACATCGAAAGCAATCTGAAGGGGAACATTGGCGTTGGAATGCCCAACAAAGGCGGGGAAGTTGGAAGAGGAGCTTCTCATGAGGTATTGGTTAGGATTATTCTGGGAAGAGTTCTTGGATTAGGCTTCTAGGAAAATGCCTGATACACTAGAAGACTTGGCGGCCTTCCGGATCGGTCGAGCGCGGGCGAGTGTCCCGACGTAACTGCCTTCCTCGGCGTGCGAATCACGCTGCGGGTTCGCCGAACCCACGCCAATATGTTCGCCCAAAGAGTCCCAAAACGGGCCTCGGGCCTAGCACAAAGGATCGAAGCATCATGTCCGACACGCCCGCACAGCCCGAAAATCGCCAAGTCCAGCTTCGTATCGACGAGTCGAAGATGGTCAACACCTACGCGAACACGATTCGCACCTCAACCACCCAGGACGAAGTCGTTCTGGACTTCGGGATCAACCTCCCGATGCCAGGGCCCGATAACCAGCCGATGCTCTCCTTCAACATCGGCTCGCGCGTGATCATGAACTGGTCGGGTGCTAAGCGGCTCGCCATGTCCTTGGGCCAGATCATCCGCCAGTATGAAGAACGTAACGGCGAGATCCGTCTTGACCGTGGCCAGGGTGGCCCACGCCTGACGCAGTAAGTTCTAATTCGCTGAGCCGACTTGTAGGAAACTCCGAAGTATGGCTCGCGTATCGACTTAGAGCGAGGTAATGCGGAAACGCACGCCTCGTTTGTTTGTAAGTTCGGTTAGGTTCTCAAATTGAGAACCACAGTTTTAGGATTCGCAAAGGTTTTTTCGCCCAGGGTGCAACCCTTGGAGAGGCCTGAAGTTGGGCCTTCCATGATGGTCTGCTGACGAGTCTGTTTGGTGGTCCAGCCGACGCCGAGCGTGACGAAAGCAGTGCGGCTCCGAGGGCGTTCAGGCAATCATTATGACCGGACCCAAGCCCACAGGGACACCCAAGGCACCCTCTGGAAGCGACCGCCCTAGCACGCACGATGGCGCTGGCGGTGCACCTTTCAGTGGGACAGCAAATGACACCCGTGCGCGTGGGACATTGGTCGGACATGCCCAAACACATGCCCAAACACAAGCCCAAACGCATGCCCAAATACATGCGCAAAGTGGTGGAGCAAATGGTGCTCGCGCAAATCAGGGTTCAAGCAATGATGTTGCTGGAAATGCAGGCTTTGATACTGGTGCGGGAGTTAGTACAAGTGTTGGCACGAGCGCGAGTTCAAGCTCTCAGAACGCAGCCACTGGCAATGGCGCAGCGGTCGCGGATGTGCGCACATTTCTGACCGATCTTATTCGCGCCCAATGCGAACTTGTGGATGGCGTTGCCGGTGTTGCGTTGATCCCGGGCGGGGCGAGTCGGCCTGCGATTGTTGCAACTCATGTGGTTTCAAATGCTTCGGCGAACGCTGTTGGTCCTGCGCTAATGGCAAGGCTGGAAACGCTTGCCAAGGAAGTGGTTGCGTCGGGAAGCGAGCGGGTTGATCACGCCACGATTTCGCGTGGCAACATGTTGTATGGAGATGGTGCCAAGCATGCGATGATTGCGTGCCCGTTGGCAGCCGAGGGGCGGGTTGAGGGTGCGTGTGCCGTGTTGCTGGCGACTAAGGCTGGGGTTGATGTGACGCGGGCGTTGCTGGAAGCGGTGCTACTTGCGAAGACGTTTGAGACGTTTCTTTGGAAGGAGCATTGCCACGCCGAGGCGTCGCAGAAGGCGATGTTGGCGCAAGCGCTGGAGTTGTTTGACGCGGTGCAGCAGGCGAGCAACGCGGGGGCGATGGGCGCGGTGTTGTGCGATGAGCTTAAGCGGCGGTTTGGGTGTGCGCGTGCGTCGGTGTCGCTGGTGGACTTTGGTGGGCGGTTGGTGTTGATGGGGGTTTCGGGCGCGGATGAGATTGATCATCGCGGATCGGTGGCAGTTGCGCTGGTGGCGGCGATGGAAGAGTGTGCGGCGCAGGATGCGGAGGTATTGGTGCCGCCGCCTTTGGAGCTTGAGGTAGATGCGTTGCAGCGTCGGGTGACTCGATCGCACGAAGCGCTGGCGCGAGTGCACGATTCGAGTGGCGATGCGGCAGGCGCCGGGGGCATTGGTGGCGCGGTTGTGAGCCTGCCTTTGCGGGTTGAAGATGATGTGATTGGTGTGGTGACGTTGGAACGTGAAGCGCGCGATCCATTTCCGGTAGGTGCGCTGGCGTTGCTGCGTGTGGTTGTGCAGGGAATTGGCCCAGCGCTGTGGACGCGTAGGATGGCGGACCGGGGCGTGTATGCGGTGACGCGCGATCGTTTCGGCGAGTTTGGCGCGATGATGGTGGGTCCAAGGCATACGGGATGGAAGATTGTGGGCGCGCTGGTGGCAATTGCGGGGTTGCTTGCGGCGGTGGTGCCGATACCGGATCGCGTGTTGGCAACGGCGCGAATCGAGGCGGAGGCATCGCGAACTGTTGTGCCGCCTTTTCAAGGATTTTTGGCATCGGTTCGCGTGAAGCCCAACGACGCGGTGCGCGCGGGGGAGACGCTGGCGGAGATGGAAGTTGAGTCGTTGCGGCTGGAGCTGGCGCGATCAACATCGAACCAGGCGAGCCAGCGAACGCAGCGCGATGATGCGCTTTCGCGTGGTGATCTTGCCAAGGCTCGCGTGATCGAGGCGCAGATCAAAGAGACTCAAGCCACGGTCGATCAGTTGAATGATCGGATTGCTCGAGGCGTAATTACGAGCCCTATTGACGGCATTATTGGGCGAGGCGAATTGGACCGTTTGATTGGCGCGCCTGTTGAGCCTACGCAGGCACTCTTTGAGATCGTTTCGGAGAAGCGATCGATCATGTTGGAAGTTGATGAGCGTGATTCTTCGCGGGTGCATGCGGGGCAACGAGGGCGGATGGCGCTCAAGAGCGATCCATCCAAGAGCATTGAGTTTGTTGTGGTGCGTGTGCACCCGATTGCCGAGGCAAGGTCTGGGCGGAACGTGTACGTAATTGAAGCGACGCTGGTTGTTGATGAGGCGGCGGGCTTAACAGGCAAGGCGGGCGAAGCAGGGGTGCTCATGCCTGGGATGACCGGCAACGCGCGGCTGGAAGCGGGCAGGACGACGACATTGGCCCGCGTACTTCGGCCTGTGCTTGATGAGGCGCGTTTGCGCCTGTGGTGGTGAACCATGCTCGAACGGCTTTTGCGGCAAGATAGCAGCAGTGGGGGCGACAGCGATCTTTGGTATCGCGTTGCACGGACGCGGCCACGCCTGAGCGTGCACGCGCGAGTTGTTCGCCAAACTGCGGGACGTAATACGTGGTACATCGTTGACGATCCCGTGTCGGGGCAGTACTACCGAATCTCCGAGGCGGCGTATGTGTTTCTTGGTGTGCTCAATGGTTCGCGCACGGTGGATGATGCGTTTGAGACGTGCGCGGCGCAGCTTGGGGACAATTCGCCCACGCAGCGTGAGTGCTTTGAACTGCTATCTAAGTTGCAATATCACGGGTTACTCACGGGCAACCAGCCTCTGGGCGCGGGGCAAGTTGCGCGGCGTCGCACCGAGGCGAAACTGCGCCGGCGCAAGCAGCGGCTGGGGTATGGCTTTTCGATGACGATCCGGGTATTGAATCCGGAGCCAATGTTGGTGAAGTTAGAGCCGTTGATTCGGTTGGTATTTTCGGGTTGGGGGTTTGCTGCATGGATGGTTGTGGTGATCGCGGGGTTGTACGCTGCGATCACGAATATCGATGGGTTTAGCGGGCAGTTGAATGGTGTGCTTGCGCCGTCAAATCTTGTGTGGCTTGGGGCGGCGTTTGTGGTGCTTCGAGTATGGCATGAATTTGGTCATGCGTGCGCGGTCAAGGCGTTTGGCGGCAGATGTACGGAAGTGGGCATCATGCTGATGGCGATGATCATTCCGTTTCCGTATTGCGATGCGTCGGCGAGTTGGCGGTTTGCAGAAGCGAGGAATCGCGTGATTGTTGGCGCGGCGGGCATGCTGTTTGAGACGTTCCTCGCGGCGATCTGCGCTATTGTGTGGGTGGCGACCGAGCCGGGTCTTGTGCACACGCTGGCCTACAACGCGATGATTATTTCAGGCGTGACAACGCTAGTGTTTAATGCCAATCCGTTGCTGAGGTATGACGGGTATTACATTTTGTGCGACTTAGCGGGGATGCCAAACTTGTGGACCCGGTCGCGCGAATTGATGAAGTTCTTGCTGGAGAAGGTTGCGTTTGGAGTGCATAGTGCTACGCCACCGATCTTAAAGGATCGCGGTGAGTTTTGGTTGATGGTTGCGTATGGCACGCTGTCGTACCCGTATCGTTTCCTCGTGCTCTTTACGATAATTTGGGTGCTGTGGACGCATCCGTCATACTTCGGGCTTGGCGCGCTACTGGCGATCGTTGCGGCAGCGTTGTGGATAGTGTGGCCGATGCTCAAGACAATTGGGTATCTATTCTGGTCGTCCAAGTTAATGGGTAAGCGAGCACGCGCTTTGGGAATCGTTGGCGGGTTGCTCGCGGTGGTGATTGGGTGCGCTGGGCTGTTACCCATCGCGGCCCCGGCGTATGCGACGGCGGTGGTGCAGCCACGCGCGTATCAGAATGTGCGCGCGGGTGAAGATGGGTTTGTCGAGCGTGTGCTTGTTGATGTTGGCGAGGCGGTGGTGCCTGGGCAGGCACTTGCGCAGATGCGGAACGATGATCTGGTTGCGGATTTGATGCGGGCGCAAGCGGCTTTGGAGCGGTCTTTGGCGGCGTCGGACGCGGCACCATCGGGACCGGCAGGAGATATGGTGATCGCGGACTTGATCGTGGGCCAGGGGCGCCGCGACTTGGATCGGGCGCATGCGCGAGTAGATTCGCTGACTGTTCGAGCGACGATTGCTGGCCGCGTGGCGACGGTACCAGGCGGGATGGCGAGCGTGCGCGATGTTGAGGGACGGTTTGTATCCAGGGGTACAGGGTTGTTTGTTGTGGCGGATGTGGACTCGCCACGGATTCGCGCGCTGGTGGCGGATCGCGAGTATGGGCGTGTCTTTGAGGGAGGGCGTATGCCACGCGCGACGGTGCGGGTGCGAGGCGATGCTGGGCATGTGCGCGGGGCGACGATCTCGCGCGCTGACCCGGTGGGGTCAAAGAGCATCGGCGAAGATTCGCTGACGGCGCCAGCGGGTGGCGAGATCGTGCTTGATCCTGAGGATCGCGATGGCGTTCGGGCGCTGAGGCCTTATTTCATTGTGGAGCTTGAGCCGACGGCGCTGCGAGATGGCGATGGGGTGAGCGAAAATGAGGTAGCGCTGTTGCCTGGGCAGCGAGCGCGGGTTCGGTTTGAGGGCGGGAGTGAGCCGCTATTGTCGCAGTGGATCAGGCAGATTCGCCAGACTTTGTCGGATCGTGTGGGAGCGTAAAGACACGTGAGCACGCAGGCATCGATCTTGCCGCCGGTGAGGGACGCAGAATTGGCGGACGGGCAGTCGCGCGCGTATGTGCGTGTTGGGCTTGATGCGTTGTTAGCTGAGCGAAGCGCGAACGTGCTTGGGGCGGCGACGGCGCGAGGCATTTCGCTCGCGGCGTTGCGCGATGAGCCAGAGCCACCTAAGGATTTGGATGTTGTTGGTGAGCGTGTCGCGGCGTGTATGCAGCGGCTTCGGCATGCGAGGCTTGATTTCGCGCGCGCAGCGGCGATTGTGGTTAAATCCAAGAATTATGCGCACTATGGCTCGGGCGCGTTCACGTATGCGGCGGAAGAGCTCGCAAATGTTGTCGCAACTGCACGATTGGAAACGACAAAGAAGACGACTTCGGGAACGGGCAGCACACGCGCGCGCACGCGTGATTCGGATCGTAAGGTTCGCGCGATGATCGATGATGCCTTTGCGATGGCAACCGAGGCGGTGCGGAGGAACAGCGGTTTTGTACTTCATATTGAGCAGATATTGGCGGCGCTCGCACTCGCGGAAGATTGCTGCGTTGAACTTGCGACAGGCGAAGGAAAGACCGTGACAGCGGTTTTGCCCGCGACGCTTCGTGCGTGGACCAAGCGCGGTGTGCATGTGGTCACGGTCAATGATTATCTCGCGCGAAGAGACGCCGACACGAATCGTGGCGCGTTTGAGATGCTTGGCGTTCGGCTGGGAATTATTCAAGAGGGCAGCGAACCACACGAGCGGCGTGAGGCGTATCGGTGCGATATCACGTATGCGGCGGACAAGCAGTTTATATTTGATTTTTTGCGAGATCGGCTCGCGGCACCGCTTGGAGTGCGCGAAGGAACGCTGCTGTTGCGTGATGCGATGGGCGGCGATGACGCCGCGATTGGTGCGCTCGAAGGCGTGACGCTTGGCTGGCGTGAACGGATCGTCCAGCGCGGCTTGTATGCGGCGATTATTGATGAGGCCGACAGCGTACTGATCGATGATTCGGTGACGCCTGCGATTATTAGTTCGGGCGCCGAAACCGGCGGTGATCAGCGGCACATCGAGGTTGCTGCACGGATCGCACACGAGTGGAAACAGGATGAGTTATTCACGGTTTCAGAGAAGCAGCGTCGCGTCGCGCTGACGGATGCGGGTCGATTGGCGCTGGCGCGAGCAGCGCGCGAGTTTCCGTCGTATCACGCCGGGCCCAGGCGGCGCGAGGCACTTTTGATTCAGGCGCTAGTGTCGCGCGTGCTGTATGAACGAGGGCGCGATTATGTGATTCGTGAGGGCAAGATCGAGATCGTGGATCGCTCAACGGGAAGGGTGTTGCCTGGGCGCGTGTGGGAGCTTGGGTTGCATCAGGCGGTTGAGGCGAAGGAAGGGCTCGAGGTTTCGGGTCGAAGAACCACTGCGGCGCGATCAAGCTATCAAGGGTATTTCCGGCGGTACGCGCACATGTGTGGTATGTCGGGAACGTGCATGGAAGTTGGGCCGGAGATGTGGACGTGGTATCGGCTGCCTGTGGTGAAGGTGCCGACGCACAAGAAGTTGGCGCGGACGCAGGGGCGCGATGTTGTGCATGTGACGCAGGAAGACAAATTTACGGCGGTGGTGGGGCGGGTGCGCGAGTCGCGCGAGCGAGGGCAGCCGGTGCTGGTTGGAACGTGGAGTATCGAGGCTTCGGAACGGCTTGCGATACGGCTGCGCGAGGCGGATATTGCGTGCGATGTGTTGAACGCTGAGCGCGAGTCGGAAGAAGCACTGATCGTTGCGCGTGCTGGAGAAGTGGGGGCGGTGACGGTGGCGACAAATATGGCTGGCCGAGGAACGGATATTCGGATTGGTCCTGATACTGCGGCGCGAGGTGGGTTGTTAGTGATCGCGACTGAACGACACGATGAGCGGCGAGTTGATCGGCAACTTTTCGGGCGATCGGGTCGGCAGGGTGATCCGGGGCGTGCGGAGACGTTTGTTTCTTTGGAGGATGAGCTGATTCGCTCGCAGGGGTTCAAGCCTTTGGTGTGGTTGGTGAAGCGATCGCGCGGGCCGATTAAGAACGCGGCGGCGTGGTTGCTGTGGACAATTGCGCAGGCAAATGCGAGCCGTCGTTGGCGAATCCATCGCTCGGACGCGGCAAAGGCGTCGGCGTGGCACGACAAGGCGCTGCATCATGTGACGCGATAGGCGAGGAAAGTGGCATAGTGGTGCAGTGGCAAGGTGACGCAGTGGCAAAGTGGCGCAGTGGCAAAGTGAAGAATCAAGAATCGCAGTGAACCAGATTGGCTTATTTCTTTGCGAGCATTGCAGCGGTGAAGAGTTTGCCCGTGGTGGAGCGTTGCCAGGTCCAAGCCGGGCCATGCTTTGCTTCGTAATAGGCCCAGATCTCGAACCAATAGCTTCGGAAGCGGTGAATGCCAAAGGGCTCAAAGTGGGCGTGGACTTTATTCATGACTTCGCGCGGGGTGCCGGTGAAGCCAAGCACGACACGGCCATGGCGCACGCTTTCGGTATCGAGCGGAAGGTGCGCGTAGCGTCCGAGAAGTTGCAAAATGTTGGCGGCGGCGTACGGCCCGACGCCTGGGAGCTCTTGCAGAAGCTCGAAGAGATCGTCGTCGGTGGTGGCGGGGTCAAGAGCCGCAGCCAAGTCAAAGGTGTTTTTGTGGGTTTTCTTGGTGGATTTGATCGTTAGTTTCTTTGAAGTTGAGTTCAATGAGCTTGAGTTCTTTAAATATGACTTCTTTGATGTAGCTTCTTTGAACAATCGTGCGATCTCGACGATGCGTTGATCGCGATAGCCAACGCGGCAGCGAGCGCGAAGGGTCGCCGGGCGTACCAACGCGAGGGCGTCAATCGCTGGGAATGCGTGCGTATCGATGTCGGCATTCCTGAGTGCGTGTGGAATTGTTTTCTTTGAAGTGGACGCCTGCTTTGGACTGGTCAAACGTTTGCCGACGACGGCGCACAGGCGCGTGTTCATCGTGATGGTGCCTGGCCACTGCACGTTGCAACTGGTGACAGTCTTGATGACGTCTTCAAAGAAGGTTGGCGAGCGAAAGAGGCGACCTTGGCCTGAGGCTTTCCAGCGCGGATCGAGGGCATGGAATTCGGCGAGAGTTTCTGCCGATTCATCCAAGCGAAGCATGCGTGTGATGTGAGCGGTGATTGTGTTGCGCGCGGCTGTTCGTGCGGTTCGGCTGGTCGGCGAGCCATCAGGAAGGCTAGTGGGAAGGTCGCCTTCGATGCGAATGGTCAAAGGCGTGCCTGGGGAAG
>JBBRGG010000130.1:0-10471 GCA_038240875.1 Phycisphaerales bacterium
TGGACCGAGTCGTCCTCGATCCAGTCGAGCTGGCGAGCATCGCCCAGATTCAAGGTGTGCGACATCGCCGGGCCCGCGTACTTCCTCGGCGTAGGAATCCGCGTGGCTTCCGCCCGGGTGCGGGCGGAGCCGTTCTGTGAGCCGTTGGTCAGAGTTGCGTGCGAGTCGAGCATGCGCAAAGCATAAGTTACAGGATTCTGTTGGGTAGTCGAAAGTACTATGAAATTATGCTGAATTGGTCATTTCTTAAGCTTTTTTCGGTTGAACTACGAAGTTTTTGGAGCGTGTGTATGGGAATTTGGTACACGCGAAGGGTTTGGATGTGCCGATGCGCGGGTGGTGAAGCGTAGTTTGGTAGAAGTGATTGCGAATCGTTCGTGATTTGGCGGACTTCAATACCTTACTTCTCCAACTCACCCACGAGCAGCACGTAGCCATCGAAGTCGTGGACGCGGAATTCGCCACGGGGCATGTACGCTGGGTGCGTGATGGCAAAGGCGACGCTACGGCCGATGTTGGTGCCGGAGTTGCCTTGGAAGACTCCGCCGTCGTGAACTCCGCCGCTATGCACATCTGTTGCGAGAAGTTGGCTCCGCAGTGCCGCGGTGTTGTCGGAGTGAAGGTAGATGATCACGCTTGCTCTTCGCTCATCATCGCCCAGAAGCCTTTGCTAATGGCGCGCTTGACATCGCCTAGCGGAAAGCCAAGCTGCGCGTAAAAAATGGATCGATTGCTCGACATCGGTAACGTGTAGCATCGGCGTCAGTCGGTGGATCGACGTATGCGCAGCCGAGCCAGACGCAGGATTGGCGGCGGTGTTCATGCAGTGTGTGTGCCGCTCGCGGGCGGTCGGCGTTACAGAAGTTGAGAAAGGCTTACTTGGTCGGAATCGTTTCAGGCATCGTTCAAACCTGGGCTGGATTAGTACTTGTGAACTTAAATACGTGTCCGACCACAGGTATACTTGCTACACCGATGATAAAGCAAAGCATTCATGAACAGTCGATTATGACCCGCAATGTGTGGATGATCATGATCGGAATTCTCGTCTTGATCGGTCTGTACATCTCGACGCCGCTCATGATTCAACACTGGAGCGGCGAAAAGAAAATGGATGGTCGAGGTCAGTTCGGCGACCAATTTGGTGCGTTCAACGCACTTGTATCGATGCTCACAGTGATAGCAGTTCTTTTTTCAATCTGGGTTCAGCGGCGTCAGCACTATACCGAGATGCGTGCCGCGAAAGAACAGCATGAACAACAGATGGCCGATGCGGAACGCAAACACAACGACATAGTTCGTGAAGCATCTCGAACCCGTGAACTCGACTGTCTATTTCGTCTCTTCGACCGTAAGGCACTTATTGAAAGCGGTCTCAGTTGGGAAAAAGCTAATTTTAATCATGAAGGAGGACTTGAAATTGTCAAAGGGCGTCACCTAATACAACGTACTGAGTCGCTCATACACTCGGCTCTCATAATTATGAATATCGATGAATCAGAGTTGAAAAAGAGTGTGCCGATATGCGGATATCTGAAAACAGACAGAATCGACCAGAAGCCTCAGACTCAAGAAGAGTACGCGACCCGCTATCGACTTGTTTATTCGATTGTAAATTTTATGCCTTGGGGAATTCGGGAATATCTTCATGCGATCGTGTCAATCGCCAAAGTAGCGGCACGAGCAAAGCGAGATAAGGACGAGGTAAATTCAGATATTGGTTTGCAATGGTTGACGCAAGATGATCTCAGTCTACTTGAGATGCATAGCTTGATCGATGTAGATCTCGCGAAGTCGCTTCGAGATCTTCGCTGGACAGCAGGCATGTACGAAAGAATGTGTTGGAATTACCCTACAGGCTAATTTCCATTCAGGGTCTTGTCGCCAAAGATGTCGCAACCTCCTTGGCCCACCTCGTTCGTCATCTCCTACCCTCTCTGCTCATGGGCCTTTTCAAATCTATCGTCGGCACGCTGAAAAAGGGCCTTGAGCGCACGCGAGAGGCTTTGGTTACTGGTGCGCGCGGGCTCAAAAACCTGCTTACCGGGCGAAAGCTTGACGCGGCGCTGATCGCCGAGCTTGAAACGACGCTTTTGCAAGCCGACGTGGGCGTGCCCACGACCAAGCGGTTGATGACGGGCATTCGCGAAGCCTTTCATGCAGGCAAGATGACCACGGGCGATGAGGTGGTTGACTATCTGAAAACTCAACTCAAGGCAATGTGGCCGCCGGAGGACCGTGCGCTGAAGTTCGCCGAGGCCAAGCCCACCGTGATCCTGATGACCGGGGTCAATGGCGTGGGCAAGACCACTTCGATCTCCAAGTTGGCGAGGTCGCTCAAAGCCGATGGGAAGACGGTGTTGCTTGGTGCCTGCGACACGTTCCGAGCTGGCGCGGTTCGCCAACTCGAAATCTGGGGTGAGCGGCTTGAGGTTGATGTGGTTAAGGGGCAGCAGGGGGGAGACCCGGCGGCGGTCGCCTTCGACGCGTGTACCGCGGCCAAGGCGCGTGGCGTCGATGTACTGATTTTAGATACTGCGGGGCGTTTGCAGACCCAGGATCCGTTGATGAGGCAGCTCGCCAAGATTCGGTCGGTGGTCGCGAAGCAGATTCCAGGCGGGCCTCATGAAGTACTACTAGTGTTGGACGCGACCAGCGGCCAGAACGCGCTTCGGCAAGCCGAGGAATTTAATAAGGCTGCGGGGGTGACTGGGATCTTTCTCGCCAAGCTAGACGGAACGGCCAAAGGCGGCATCGTGATCGCGATCAAGGACGTGGCGGACATCCCGGTAAAGTTCATTGGAATTGGGGAGACGCCTGAAGACGTGCAGCCATTTGATCCTGAGGCGTTTGTTGACGCGCTGTTTAGCGTGTGATTGGTAAGTGGGGGAGGGACGAAGTTGGTGTTCATGCGGTGCGGTGGCGAGGGATGAAGGTCATTATCCAAACAAAAACCATTCGCAATATGTTTATGTGTGCCTAGGTGAGTGTTGGGCAAGTGGAAGCATGCCGTCTGGGGAATGTGAACGTGGTGTGTAGGGCATGTTGCGGTTAGGTGATGCTGGCAAGAAATAAGGAAGTCTTGGCGCATGTTGAAGATTGGCGTGTGCGGCGTACACTTGCCTCAAGTGCCCGGACAAGCGCCGGGATGGTGTCCTTGTTTTCACGCAGACCACGGTTCTTCGGCATTTTGCCAAATACACCGTTCGCGGAGCAGTATCCATGACTCAGACGCAGGAAGCCAAGCAGTCGAACGCGGTTAAGGTGAGTGATGCCGGCCCAAGCCGCAAGCGGCTGACCATTGAAGTACCAGCGGGAGTGGTTACCACCAAACTCCGTGAATCTTTCGATGGGCTGGTAGCTGATGCCGAGCTTCCTGGCTTCCGCAAGGGCAAGGTGCCTCGCGCGTTAGTCGAGAAGAAGTTTGGCATGGTTGTCCGCCGCGAAACCAAGGTCCAGATTATTTCTGAAGCCTTTCGTGAAGCAGTCGCCGAACTCAAGCTTCGTGTTGTCGGCGACCCCATGCCCGACAAGCTTGACGAACTCGAACTGATCGAAGGCAAGCCCTTCAACTTTGACATCGAAGTCGAAGTAATGCCTGAGTTTGAGCTGCCCAAGCTCGAAGGCATCGAGATCATCAAGCCAAAGATGGACGTTGTGGATGACGTTGTCAACGAAGAACTGACCAAGCTCACGATCAACGAAGGGACGCTTGATAGCCGTGAAGTGACCGAGCCCGGCGATTACGCCACGGGCCACGCGATCATGACCGGCTCGGACGACAAAGAATTTTACAACCTTAAGGGTGCGGTTGTTCAATCGCCCGCGAACGACAAAGAAGGCAAACAGATCGCCAAGGGCATGATCCTTGGTATTCTCGTTGAAGACTTCTCCAAGCAGCTTGGTTCGCCCAAGGCTGGCGACACCGTGACGATCAAGGCCAAAGGCCCAACCAACCACGAAGTCGAAGGCATCCGCAACGCCGACCTGACCGTAACGTTTAAAGTTGAGCGCGTAGACCGAATTATTCCAGCACCTATAACGCAGATTATCGCCGCCTTTGGCCTTGAGAGCGAAGACCGCCTTCGTGAGTTCATTCGCACTCGTCTTCGTCAGCACGTCAATGTGCAGCAGCAGACAGCGATGCGTCAGCAGCTTTCCAAGCACCTCGTTGATTCCACCACAATGGAACTTCCCGAGCGGCTCACGGCCTCGCAGACCTCGCGCACTCTTGAGCGCCGCCGTCTTGAGCTGATGTACCGCGGCTTTGAACCTCACAAGATCGAAGAGCACATGGCCGAGCTTCGCGCGTCCTCGAACGCGGTTGCGATCCGTGACCTCAAGTTGTTCTTTATCTTGAACCTCGCCGCAGACGACCTCAACATTCGCGTTGATGACAACGAGATCAATGGCCGAATCACGCAGATCGCCATGCAGCGTGGCGTTCGTCCCGAGCAGCTTCGCCAGGAAATGATCCGCACGAATCAGGTCGGCGGCCTCTTCCAGCAGATCCGCGATCACAAGACCATGGACGCGATCCTGGGCAAGGCTTCAGTCAAGGAACTTCCCCTTGAAGAGTACAACGCACTCGTCGCGGCGACCGAAATTGCCAAGTATTGAGTTGAAGAGTTGGGCAAAGTGTTGGGTAGAACCATGGCGTCTACGCCATGATCGCCAAGAATGAATAACGATTTGCAAAGGCCCTGCGATGTATTCGTGGGGCCTTTTTGTGTTGCGTGCAAAGGCATGTGCAGGCGCACGTCTTGATCACAAAGATGGAGGTTGGCAGAAGTTGTACATTTGCAAGCGGCGAACCGTCAGGGCACTTTCAGGCGCAAGATCAGGATCTGCGGGGCAGGCCGCGTGTTGCCAGATGTTTTACGTCGCATTCTGAGCAGGTGTCGGATATCGACTGCAATGAGTACCACGTTCGACACAGCAATCGTTTCGAAATCTTGTGCGTCGTCGCCATGCGCGCAGAAGAAATAGAGGGACACTGAGCATCGTGCAGATGATGATGCAGTTGGCAACTAAACCCCAAATGATTGGATGATAACCAAACAAAGTTTGGCCGCTCTAATTGTTATTGCGAATAGCAAATGCGTTAACAGGGACCATGATACTAGAGTCTTTATTGTGGAATACCTCATATGCTGGAAAAACGATAAACGAAGGGGACCGCTCCAAGTGCGTGAAACAGGAAAACGGTAAACCATGTGACTCAACAGTTAATAGAAATGGTATATATTCATCCGAAGCCACAGTTGAAGAATACGTTAAATCTAGGATCTCGGTACCTCTTGCCCCATGTACGCGAGCGACCATGCGATCAATATGCTGATCGTACATCCTGCGGCTAAACCAGTAACTGCGACAATTACAGCTCGGCGAAGGTGTGCTCTTATCGAAATCCGAGATTGCGTGTTTCCCGCCTTCACTTGGACTTTATCTACTTCTTTGCCGCACACCGACTTTGAGCGCCTGTTGTGAAAAGCGTTATTCTTTATAACTGAAGCTAGTATACGGAAACACTCTAGCAATACTGAACTACCTGAGGCATTTGCCATCTACGTGCGTGCATCAACCATAACCACAAAAAAAAGAACCCTCGCGTTGAAGCGAGAGTTCTTTGAACACGTGTTCTAAGCAAACAAACTGATTGAAGCAAAGACTTAGACAAGCTCGACTGTGGCGCCAGCGTCCTGAAGAGTTTTCTGCAACTTCTCAGCGTCGGCCTTGTCGAGGTCCTGCTTGACGGGCTTGCCGGGGTTATCGACAAATGCCTTGGCTTCGGCGAGACCCAAAGCGGTGATCTCGCGGACAACCTTGATGACCTGAATCTTCTTGGCGGGGTCAACAGACTTGAGGATGACGTCGAAGGAGGTCTTCTCGACCTTGGCTGGAGCAGCAGCGCCAGCAGCGGCGACCATCATGCCACCGCCTGCAGCGGCTTCGATGCCATACTTTTCCTTCATGTACTTGCCGAGGTCAACGGCGTCTTTGAGGGTGAGGCTAGCGAGCTCGTCGCCGAGTTTCGTGATCTTGGCTTCGAAAGTGGTGTCGGACATGATGTGAAACCTTCCTAAAAAACCTGGCTAATTGCCAGAGGCAACCGCTTGCTTGGGGCCGAACCATTCGGCCTTTACCTCCTCGAAGGAGCCAGACAAACAAGATGAGTCAAACAAGATGAGTCAAACAAGATGAGGCTAACGACAAGATTCAAACATGGGACAAACGAGAATCAAACAAATCAAGTATCGGTGAAGATCACGCGTGGCAGGATCAAGCATTCGCGGCAATGACTTCGCCCTTTTCGAGCTTGGTTTCGATGGACTTTATAAGGCCAGCGACGTTCGAGCCCGGACCCTTGACCTGGCCCATGAGGTTGCGGCCCGGGCTGACAACCAAGGTGACGACCCTGGCGATAGCTTCGTCCTTGGTGGGGTACTTACTGAGTTCTTCAACGCCTGCGCGGCCTTTGAAGATGATGCCATCGAGGATCGCGCCCTTGAGCTGAACCGAGGGCATTTTCGCGATGAGGGTCATGACCTCACGAGCAACTTCAACGATGGAATTACCGCCGTAGGCAACCGCGGTCGAGCCGCTGAGCATGTCGGCGAGAGGTTCGAGCTTGGTGCCCTTGAAGGCCTTGCGGGCGAGGCTGTTGCGAACCATCGTGACGTGCATGTCCTTCTTGCGGAGGCCAGCGCGAAACTTGGTGGTGTCGGTGCCTTTGACGGCGCGAATATCGATGAGCATGACGTCGCTGATGTTGCCATCTGCATCGTTCATGCGAGCCGAGTAATCTCGCAGCATGATTTCTTTGACCAACTTAGACATGGCTGAATCTCCCAATGTCGAGGCCGAGGATCGGCCCAATCGTGTATGCTTTACTTAAGGACGTCGAGAAGTGAGCGAAGTGAGTGAGGAAAAGAGCGGCTCGAAATTACCTGACGGCGACTTCGGCTTGGACGTGCTTGATCTGCACGCCTGGGGTCATCGCTCCGCTGATGGTGATGCGCTTGATGTAGACGCCCTTGGCAGAAGGTGGGCGAGCCTTTTCGATTGCGGAGACGAAGAACTCAAGGTTCTCCTTTAACGCGTCGTTGGCGAACGACAACTTCCCGATCACGCCATGCACGTTGCCGCCCTTGTCGAGGCGATATTCAACCTTGCCAGCGGAATATTCCTTGACGGCGAGAATGACGTTGGTGGCGACGGTGCCAGCTTTAGGGCTGGGCATCAGGCCCTTGGGACCAAGAAGCTTACCAAGCTTGGAAACAACGCGCATCATGTCCGGGCTGGCGATGGCGACGTCGAAATCCATGAAGCCTTTTTCGATCTCGGCGACGAGGTCTTCGCCGCCAGCCTTGATCGCGCCCGCCGCGATTGCCTGTGGGGCAACGTCGCTTGGGCAGAAGGCGATGACGCGCTTGGTCTTGCCGATGCCACGAGGCAATGACATAGCGCCGCGCAGGTTCTGGTCGGCGAGAGTCTGGTCGAGGCCAAGGTGCATACAAATGTTGACCGTCTGGTCAAACTTGGTGCCCTTGAACTTCTTGAGTGCTGCAATTGCATCCGCCGGATCTACCGGGGAAGTCGGGACAAGTTCCAAGTTGGACTTGGCGCGTTTGGTCAGTCGTACCGCCATCGCTGGTGCTCCTCGCGTATCGGCTTGCTGTGTGGTGCCGATCGCGTTGATTCGGTGCTTGCGGATGATGCTGGCAATCAGGGGGCAAATGGATTCGTGCCGACAGTTTCGGCGTTCAAGAATCTCAATTGGCTTGCGTCCCTTTACAGCGTCCGCAGAAAATTCAGTGAAAGAAACGGTTCATCAGGGTTAACGCATCTGGTGAGAAGCATTAGGTAAGTAGCATCAGGTGAGAAGTGATTGCAAGGATTCAGCCAGCGACCGTCACGCCCATCGAGCGTGCGGTGCCTTCGATGACCCGCATGGCTGCTTCAAGGCTGCCGGAGTTAAGATCAACGATCTTTTCCTGAGCGATCTTCTTGAGCTGTTCCTTGGTGATGGTCCCGACCTTAACCTTGTTGGGAGTTGCGGAGCCCTTGTCGGCCTTGGCGGCTTCTTTAATCAAGACGCTGGCGGGGCTGCTTTTGACTTCAAACTCGAACGAGCGGTCCGAGTAGACGGTCACGATGCAGCCGACAACCTTGCCCTTAAGAGCGGCAGTCGCAGCATTGAACTTCTGGATGAACTGACCAGGGTTCACGCCCTTGGAGCCCAGAACCGGGCCAAGGGGTGGCGCCGGAGTGGCCGTGCCACCAGGAGCCATGATCTTGAAAACCTGAGTTACTTCACGCTTGGCCATCTGTTCCTACCTCCCACCGTCGTCGCCACAAAGTCCCTTTTGGAGCACGAGCCCCATCAGTCTCTGTGGCACGAGCTGCCCGGCCGGGGCACGCTCACGCGCGGTAGTGCTTGCGGTTATACATGTTCCTGCCCAAACCCCTCTCGGATTTTGTGCAAGGAGAGAAGTCTATGCAAGCTACGGCCTCGGCGTCAACGAATCTGTTCATGCTTCATACAACCTATCTCACCAGTCACTCGAAATCAGACACGAAATTGGCACCAAACTAACCCCAATTGTGAAGCGTTTTTTTCGGTCGTTTGCCTATACTTCATCGCTTGTGATTCAAGGCACTCTAAACGGCTTCTACAAGCTGCTTATGTACACAGTTCGTAACAGCATTTCTCCTCTCGTTCACTTGCATGTGCTGGTCCAAAATCATCGCAAAGGCAGGGCACGGATGGCCTGCCGACGGTTTATGGGGCGAAGTAGCTCCAGTTTAGAACTTTACTGAGATCACTTCTCATCAAGTTCAACACTCATTTCGCGGAGCGAACTTCTTCATGGCCGACGCACTTCCTCCGAGCGATCTACCCTCGAACCCAGCATCATCAAACCTCGAAAGCAGCCTGAACGCCACGCCCGCCGTCCCCGTCGGTGGCCGCGTCGTCGAGCACGACATTCAGCGCGAGCTTAAAGACAGCTACCTCACCTACGCGATGTCCACAATCATGGATCGCGCGCTCCCCGACGTGCGCGATGGGCTCAAGCCCAGCCAGCGACGCATCTTGGTCGCGATGAACGACCTCAACTTGCGCCCGGGTCGCAAACACTACAAATGTGCCAAGATCGTCGGCGATACTTCGGGCAATTACCACCCTCACGGCGAAGACGCTCTCTACGGCACGCTCGTATTTCTCGCGCAAACATGGCGCATGCGCGTTCCCATGGTTGATCCCCAAGGCAACTTCGGCTCAATCGCCGGCGATCCGCCCGCCGCTCGACGATACACCGAAGCCCGCATGCACCCAGCCGCGATGGACATGCTTGCCGACTTAAAGCTCGAAACCGTTGATTACCAGCCAAATTACGATGATCGACTCACAGAGCCCAAGGTCCTTCCCGGTCGATTCCCCAATCTTCTTATCAATGGCGGCCTCGGCATCGCCGTCGGCATGGCGACGAACATTCCGCCACACAACCCAACCGAAGTCATCGACTCGATCATCCGCACCATCGACGATCCTGAAATTCGCATCGATCAACTCATGCAAGACGTTCTCGCCCAAGATGGCTCGATCGTTCGACAAGGCATGAAAGGCCCCGACTTTCCAACCGGTGGCGTCATCATCGGTCGTCGCGGTATCGCCGAGGCCTACGCAACCGGTCGCGGCAAGATCGCCGTACGCGGGGTGTGCCACGTCGAAGAACTCGGCAAAGACCGCCAGCAGATCGTCATCGACCAGATTCCCTTCATGCTCGACCAATCAAATCTCGTCGAGAAGATCGTCGATGCTGTCAAAGATGAGCGAATCACCGAAGTGTCCGACGTGCGCAACGAATCAGGCCGTGAAGCCCAAACACGCGTGGTCATCGAGTTGAAACGAGGCACGGACCCGGTCGTAGTCGAGAATCAATTGTGCCAGTTCACGCCTTTGCAGCAGAACTATTCAATCGCGAATATCGCGCTGGTCAATCGCCAGCCACGCACGCTGAGCCTCCGCCAACTCATCGATTGCTATATCGATCATCGCATCGAAGTGATCCGTCGTCGCACGGCGTATCTCCTGCGTGAAGCCGCGAAACGAGCTCACGTTCTCGAAGGCATGATCTACGCCGTCTGCGATATCGATGAAGTCATCCGCGAGATCCGTGCGAGCAAAACCCGCGACGAAGCAATCGACAGGCTCATGAAGCGGCGTTTCCGTATGAGTCCAGGCCATCCACATGAAAATAAGATTCCCGTCGCGCTCCTGGCCCGAATGAAGGCCGCGGAAGTGATCGGCGGTGTCGCCCTCTCTCGTGTCCAAGCCGAAACCATCGGCGCAATGCGGCTCATCCAGCTCGTCGGGCTGGAAATCGAGCGTTTGGCCGACGAATATACCAAGCTAGCATTCGAAATGTCCGGGTATGAAGCGATCCTTGCCAGCCGTGAGCGTGTG
>JBBRGG010000131.1:0-10434 GCA_038240875.1 Phycisphaerales bacterium
CGTGTGGTCTTCAGGCCGCTTGGGCGCGAGTGGCACCAAAGCCTTTCGCATCGATCACCCGCAAGACCCGCTAAACGCCTATCTCATGCACTATTCCGCCGAAAGTCCAGAGCCTCTCAACATCTACACCGGTATCGCAACTCTCGACGTCGAAGGACGTGCAACCATCGACTTGCCCAGTTATTTCGCATCTGTCAACGACGAGCCTCGCTACGTTCTCACAGCGATGGGCGAGCCCATGCCTCTGCTTCACGTCAAAGAAGAAATCACTCTCGAACCCAAAGACGACGAAGCGTTAAAGGCGATGGTTCGTAGCGCAATTGACGCGCGCGTGAACGAAAGCCTCGCCGAAGTTAATGCAAGCGCGATCGAACGCGCGACCAGTGGTGTTTCAACACCCGCGAGCCTGCTCGCAGCCGTCGCCGGTGAAGCCGCGGCTCGCGCGAGCTTCGTCATCGCGGGTGGCGCAGCCAATGGCCGTGTGAGTTGGCAAGTCACCGCGCGCAGGGCTGATCGATTCGTGCGCGCCTACGGCGCACCGGTCGAAGTCGCCAAGCAAGATCAAGAAGTTGGCACGCTCATAGCGCCTGAACTCTGGGGCGCGTCCGACGCGCTTGGGCTTGATCGCCTAGGAAGCGTGACTCGCAGCGCGATCCGAGCGGCCGCTGCGGCGAACATTGGCGACCTGCCTCAAACGCATTTGGGTAATACGCTGGGCGTGCTGCCTTCGCAGCTCGACGAAGCCGCGGTGTTGCAACTTGACGCCGCGGGCACGCCACGCTTGGTGCCAGCGGAAGTCACACGGACGACGCCGATGTTGAAGAGATAATCACGCATTACGAACTTACTTTCGCGCGATATGTGCGATTGATTCATCAACTAAAAACCTCGCCTCTTTCGAGACGAGGATTATTAAAATTGTAACGCCATCACTTGCGCGTGTTTACTTCGCCGAGTTCGCCAAGTTCGCGCCCGCGACCTTCATCTTGACGCTCTTGACGCCGCCCGAGCCAGTCAGGAAAAGCGTCTTGCCATCTTCGCCACCGAAGCACAGGTTGCTGGTCGGGCCAGCATTGATCTTACCGATGCGCTTGCCAGCAGAATCAAATATCACCACGCCGCCAGCGGCCGCGACATACACGTTACCATTAACATCGACCTTGACGCCATCGGGCACCGAGCGTTCTTCATCGACCGTCGCAAACACACGGCCATTGGCGAGCGAGCCGTCTGCCTTCACATCAAAGACGCGAATATTACGAATGTCTGGGTTGTACTCAGTGACGAACAACTGCTTGCGATCAACGGAGAACGCCAACCCGTTGGCTTGCTTGAAATCGGTGACCACAGGCGTGATCTTGCCATCGACTGCTCGCCGATACACGCCCGACTGCTGAAGCTGCGACCGACCTGTGAAACCGAAATCGGTGAAATATTGGCTGCCATCAATGGCGATAACGATGTCGTTGGTGCCGTTGAAAGACTTATCTTCAAACTTATCGGCGACGAGCGTCACCGTGCCATCTTCCGCGAGCGTGTTGACGCCTTTGCGAAAGGTAGAAACATACATCACGCCCTTAGCGTCGACGGCGAGCCCCGCAGGCGTGCCAAGTTTTTCCTTGATGACAACCGGCGCATCGACAGGCGTGGTGCCGGGGATGGTCTTGTAGACGCTGTCTTTGGCCATGTCGGTGAAGTACAGCGCGCCATTGTGCCACAGTGGGCCTTCGGTGCGAGCCATGCCGGTCGCGACTGCTGTCAGCTCGGTAGACTCAACCAACGCAGCCATCGCGACAAGATCGCCTTCAATCATCGGCTTGACAACTTTGGGAGCCTTGGGAACTTCAACCTTGGGAACTTCAACCTTGGGAACTTCAACCCTGGGCGCGTCGGGCAACTTTGGTGCCTCAGGGGCCTTAGGCATCTCGGGCTGGGCCATGAGCTGCGAAGCAGCAACGCCAGCGACAATCATCAACGTTGCAATACGCGTGCGAGTCATCATCTGCATGTTCCAATCTCCTGTTTCGTGCGGCGAGCCGCCGTCCATCTCTGATGCGTCCAAGGATTATTTCGTATTAATTCTTATAGTAGTTCGCTGCATGAGCCTACGTCGAACTGCCTACTGACAGCCCCGGCTTCATACCAAAACGTATACCCAATCACATGCCCAATCACATACCCAATCACGTACCCGCAAACTGGTCACGCGCGAGCGCCTGGTACAACGCGCATCGGCTCATCAAGACCTCGTGTGTCCCGACATCCACCACCGCACCATCATCCATCACCACGATCGCGTCGCATGATCGCACTGTGCCCAATCGATGCGCGACGATCAAGCATGTGCGCCCCGCGCCAAACTCTGCAAGCGCCGCCGTGATTGCCCCTTCGCTTTCGGGATCGATCATGCTGGTGGCTTCATCAAGGATGAGAATTGCCGGATCACGCAAGATCGCTCGCGCGATGGCTACCCGCTGGCGCTGCCCACCCGAAAGCCCAAGCCCACCTTCGCCGACTCGCGTCGCGTACCCCTCGGGCATCGCCGCGATGAAGTCGTGGCAGCGAGCCTTGCGTGCCGCAGCCTCTACTTCCGCATCCGTCGCGATCACGCCATAGGCGATATTCTCGCGCATAGTGCCACGCAAGAGCACTACATCTTGCGAAACTACGCCGATTTGCCTGCGCAAACTACGGAGCGAAACCGTGCGAATGTCTACGCCATCGATGCGGACGCAGCCGGTATCAGGTTCAAAAAGCCTTGGAAGCAGGCTTAAAAGCGTGGTTTTACCACTGCCGTTGGGCCCGACGATGGCGTATTGCTTTCCATGAGGCACGCGAAGCGTGACATCGCGGATCGCCGCGGAGCGCGTGGTTATCTCTTTTGTCACCAACGCATTCACGCCTGCGTTCCCATTGACTCCAGCAGTACTTGGATATGTAAAGCTCACGCGATCAAACTCGATTGATTCACGATGCTTTGCAAGCCGAACGCCACCAGAATCACGTTCAATCGAGCGATTGATCAGCTCCTGCAATCGGCCCGCCGCAGGGGACGCAGCCTGAATCTCATTAATGATCCCCGTGATCGGCTTGAGCGAAGCCCCCGCCACCGCAAGGCTGCCCAGCGCGAGGATGATGTTGCCCGGATCAAGACCGCGTGTCAAGATCGCATTTCCGGCAAGCAAAACCAGCCCGCACAAGATGAAGATAGACAGCATTTCCGTGATGGGGCTTGCGAGCGCGCGAGCCGTGCGAATGTGATTCAGTTCGCGAAGCATCGCCTTATTCTCGCGATGGAACCTCGCGATCTCATGGCTTTCGTTCGTCGATACTTTCACCATGCGAAGCGCGCCCGCGACTTCCGCAGCCGTCGCGTACAAACCAGCCTGGCTTGATAGAGCCGCCTTGCTGCCGCGTTTGATGCGCTTACCGAGTTTGCGAATCACCGTGTACATTGCTGGCGCGACGACCAACGCACCAACGGTTACGCGCCAGTCAAAGACAAACGCTACCGCTAACGCTGCGACGCCCTTGAATATCTGCAAAACCGCCTTGGACAAGAGCACGTTAAGCCCGTTTGCCAGCGCGCTGGAATCGTTGACTACGCGGCTCACCGCGTCGGACCCGCCCATCAACCACAAGTCTTTCATGCTGCCACGCACCAGCGCGCGAAAGGCCTCGTGGCGAATCCGCGTCGCTGTGGTGTTGACTACCGACTGCGCGATGTATGCGTGAGCAAAGTTACAGATCGCGCCGATGACCGCGAGCCCGCACAACGCGCCCATGATCCACGCGAGCGACGTGAATGGGTCCGTGGGCAGGTGTGCGATCCACGCCGCAGGAATCTGTACCGTATTCGATACATTTTCTGTAAGCCATTCATTCGCCTGGACCGCTAACGCATCGATGCCTTGACGCTTCTTACCGAGAATGGCTTCCATCACGGGCTTGGCCCCGAGCAACCCAACGCCAAGCGACCCCGATGTCAGCGACACCATCAGCAATGATGTGGCGACCTGCGCGCGCGCACGCAGCATCTGCCGTGCGAAAGCCCAAAATGGATCAGAACGCTTCTCCAAGGGCATCATCATGTGCGCGCAGTTCGCCAAAGGCTACGAGCCTGAAAAGATGGTTTTGGATCTCCGCTTTCCTCGAACGATTCCACGCACTTCAAGTCTTTGTCGCAGTCGCGATCAATCGACCCACCGCCTCTTAAATATCTCGTGATTTATGTCGTAGCAAAGCAAAGAACAAGGCGAGGATCCGACGGCTGATTCTCGCCTTTTACAAGCAATTAATAACATACTTCGCGATGTCGTCGCGTCACACTTTGAATCGGTTTACCAGCGCTTGCAAACGCTCGGCCTGCTGCGACATCTGTGCCGCCGCCGCTGCTGCCTGACTCGCGCCTTGGCTGCTCTCGCGCGTCACGCTCGCGATCTGTTCCACGCTTCGGCTGATCTCTTCCGATGCCGCCGACTGCTCCTCGGCTGCCGCCGCAATTGCTTGCACCATCCCGGTCAGCCCGTCCGAGCTCTGCGTGATCCGGCCTAGCGCTTGCCCCGCACCATTAGCCAGCTCCACGCCTTTGACCACGCGCGACGAACCCGCCTCGATCAGCTTCACCGCGCCAACAGTTCCTTCCTGGATCTCGCGGATGCTTCGGCCAACTTCTTCTGTCGCCTTGGTCGTTCGCTCGGCAAGCTTTCGCACTTCATCCGCAACCACTGCAAACCCGCGCCCATGTTCGCCCGCGCGCGCCGCTTCGATCGCTGCATTAAGCGCCAACAAGTTTGTCTGATCCGCGATGTCGTTGATCACGTTGATAATCTGCCCGATCTGTTCGCCCTTCGCACCAAGCTCTGACACTGCTCGCGCCGACTTGCCAACCTCGTCGGCAATCGTCTTCATCTCGTTCACCGTTTGCTTTACTACTTCGCTGCCACTGGTCGCGTCGCTGCTGGATTCCTTCGCGGCATCGCTCGCGCCAATGGACTTCTTCGTAACCTCCATCACCGTCGCGTTCATCTCTTCCACCGCAGCGGCGACCCGCGCCGTCTGCTGCTCTTGCTTGGTCAGGCCCGCCGCCATTTCTTCCGCGCTCGCCGCGATCTGTGTCGACGCGCTCGCTACCTCACGGGTTACGCCAGCGACTTCCTTGATCACGCCATGCAACTTGTCCACAAACGTGTCGAACCAGTGCGCGAGCACGCCAATCTCATCGCCACGCTCGATCCGCAAACGCTTGGTCAAGTCGCCTTCTCCTGTCGCGATGTCCTTCACCATCGCGATCAGCACACCTAGTGGCTTGGAAAGCAACGACCGCAGCACCAGCGTCAGCACCACACCCGCAACAACAAGCACCGGCACCGTCACCGCCAGCGACTGCCAAAAGAACGCCATGACCTCAGCGTCCATCTTCTCCAAAGGCATCGATACCTCGTACGCCCCGTGCACGTCACCAGGCTTCCACCCTTCCATCGTGAACCCCAACGGGTCCTTCCCGTCATATGTACCAACCTCGTTCTTCGCGTCGTACGTTGCCGGGTCGCCATGGCACGTCATGCACGACTCATCCAACTGGATCGCTCGCATGTAGTGCAGCGAATTTTCCTGCGAGTCTGTCTTCACGATGAACTTGGGCCCGCCCGCCTTGACTTGTCTTTCCAACTCCGCGAGTAGATCGCCACGAAACGTCCCCTTCGCAACAAGATTGTCCTTGTTCCGCGCGTCAAACGCAGGCACATTGAACTCAAGGCCCTCGGCCTTTGCGGCTTTCCCCGCCGCCGTCCAACCGGCCACCACTGGAATGGTCTCGTAAAACGTCGTATCTCGATACGACCCGCCGTTACCTATGTGCTTCAACGCCTCCGTGAGCAACGCTTTGCTGTTGATCGCGCCATCCGCGTGCAGCTTCGACACATGGTTCTTTGTCTCGTCCGCCACCGCGCTAAACGCCGCAGCTTTCTTCTGTAACGCTTCTTCCGCGCTCGACCGATATCCACGAATGAACATCCCCATGTTCAACGTGGCGACCAACACCACAATCGTGATCGACGCCGCAATAATCTTTACTGATAGCCCAATCCCACGCCGAGTTCCTGCTTCGCTCAACGACATCGCGTTGCTCCTTCAACTCTTCACCTGCGAATCAAGCACGCCAAATACTGCCCATGCTTCGACGCTTTAATCGACCACCTCGATATCCGAATTCACCCTGCATACACCCTCTCAGCACTGCGCAGGAGAATTCTCGCTGGCATCAACGCGTAGCACCCAATTTGCGTACCCCCCCTCTTTACTTTCGCGTCAGCAGATTTCTTCCAGCTTTCACCGCAATCGCCGCCGCCTCTACCATCACTCGTGCCACCCACTCCGCAATCCAGTTCCTCAAACGAGCCCACGCGCCTTCCCACCACCAATATCCTCCCGCCAACCGCCACTCCAGCGCCTATTCCCGCCTGGGGTTCCGAATCGCGCGACGAGCGCTTCAACCGCCTCCTGACTCTTGCCCGCTCACTCACCAAGCGCCCCGGCGTTTACCTCATGAAGGACGCCACAGGCGTCGTCATCTACGTCGGCAAGGCTCTCAACCTTCCCGACCGCGTCTCCTCATACTTCATTCCCTCCACCGACCTTGGTTCCAAAAAAGATGGCCTCCTCGATGTCGTTCACGACTTCGAGGTCCTTCTCTGCGACAGCGAATGGGAAGCGCTCCTCAC
This sequence comes from Phycisphaerales bacterium, assembly GCA_038240875.1. Lineage (GTDB taxonomy): Bacteria > Planctomycetota > Phycisphaerae > Phycisphaerales > UBA1924 > JBBRGG01. The sequence goes on from JBBRGG010000131.1 coordinate 6,723, forward strand.
CGAGAATCGCCTCATCAAGGACATCAAGCCACGCTACAACGCACGACTCATCGACGATAAAACCTTTCCCTACCTCATCATCACCACCCGCGAAAACTACCCGCGCGTCTACGTCACGCGCAACCCCACAGGCATTCTCGACGATGGCTCCGTCGATCCACTCGTCACGTCCGCCAAAGTCTTTGGCCCGTTTGTCTCCGCTGGCGCGCTTCGCGAAGCCGTCCAAGTTCTGCAGCGCGTCTTTAAGTTCCGTACCTGTAAGCTCGACATCGTCGCGGGCGACCCAAAGAACCTGCGCTTTCGACCCTGCCTTCTCTACGCCATCGGCCAGTGCACCGCCCCGTGCGCCGAAAAAATCTCCATCGACGCCTACAAAGACGACATTGATCGCTTCGTCCGCTCACTCAGCACCAAGCGCGCCGTCTTGCTTCGCGAACTCACCGATCAGATGGCTGCCGCTGCAGCAGACCTGCGCTACGAACGCGCCGCCGCCGTCCGTGACCAGATCCGCGCACTCGAAAAACTCGACGCCCGCGCATCGCGCGACGACAATTGGCAGCCCGAAGCCGAGAGCCTCATCATCGAGCCCGAAAAGGCTCTCAAAAGCCTCCAAAAGTCACTCGGCCTCGACGACCCCATCCGCTGCGTCGAAGGCATCGACATCGCCCATCTCCAAGGCAACGAAACCGTCGGCTCCAAAGTCTGTTTCATCGATGGTCGCCCCTTCAAGAGCGAATACCGCCGTTACAAAATCCAATCCGTCGAGAACAATGATTACGCCGCGATCCGCGAGGTCGTCTCGCGCCGATACCGCGACGCTGGCGACGGCTCCGAGCTCTACCCCGACGTCATCCTCATCGATGGCGGCCTAGGCCAGCTCCACTCCGCACTCGAAGCCTTCACATCACTACCCATCAAACCGCCGATGGTCATCTCCCTAGCCAAAAAAGAAGAACTCATCTACATCCAACAACGCGCCGAGCCTCTTCGCCTCGCGCGCACCAACCTTGGCCTGCGCCTATGCCAAGCCGTCCGCGATGAAGCCCACCGCTTCGCGCAGCACTACCACCACCTGCTCCGCAAAAAGAACACCCTGGGCGACGATCAATAGCCACATGACCCACTTCTTAAAAATCAAAAAAACGTGCTTCAATGAGCACGCTCATGTCTACTTCACGTAGTACCTTCGATGAATGCTTGGACACGAGCGTTGCCGCACCATCCCAACCCTACCCGCTCTCCACTCACTCCTACCCCACTCATTCGTACCCCTCTCACACCGCCTGCTCATGCGCCTTGAGCCATCGCTCAAGATAGTGAATATCAACCCCGCCCTTGCGGAAGTCTTCGTTCGCGATCAGCTTCTCGTGCAGTGGAATTGTTGTCTTAATCGGCCCGACGTTAAACTCGCGTAGTGCTCGCGCCATGCGGTTCAGCGCGTCCTCGCGCGTGTCGCCGTGCACGATCAACTTCCCGATCATGCTGTCATAATTTGGTGGCACAACATACCCCGGCACAACATGCGAATCTACACGCACGCCCAGCCCGCCAGGCACCTGCCACGTCTCGATCTTCCCCGCGCTAGGCCGAAAGCCCTTGTCCGGATCTTCCGCACAAATTCGGCATTCAATTGCGTGCCCACGCAGCTTCACGTCGCCCTGTGCAAAGGGAATCTTCTCCCCCGCCGCAATCCTGATCGACATCTTCACGATGTCAATGCCCGTGATCATCTCGGTCACCGGGTGCTCAACCTGCACACGCGTGTTGACCTCCAACATGTAAAAATCGCCCTTGCCATCGAGTAAAAACTCACACGTCGCCGCGCCAGCATACTTCGCGTTTATGATCATCTTCGCCGCCGATTGGCACACCTTCTCCAGTTTCGCGCGATCAAGGTTTGGCGCTGGCGCCTCTTCGATCACCTTCTGATGCCGCCTTTGCAGCGAGCAATCGCGATCCCACAAATACACGGCGTTCCCATGCTTATCCCCCAACATCTGCAACTCAACGTGCCGCGCATTCTGCAAATACTTCTCAATGAAAACCGCGCCATTGCCAAACGCCGCGAGCGCTTCCTGGCTCGCCGTGCGTAGCTGTGCCCGCAGCGTAGATTCATCCATGCACACCTTCATCCCGCGACCGCCGCCACCCGCCGCAGCTTTGATGATCACCGGAAATCCAATCTCATTCGCGACCTTCACCGCTTCGTCTTCTTCTTCAAGCGCACCCTCGGACCCCGGAAACACAGGCACGCCATTGGATTTAGCCGTCCGCTTGCATTCAACCTTGTCCCCGAGCAACTGCATCGCCTCAGGCGAAGGGCCGATGAACTCAATCTGACAATCTCTGCACGCCTGGCTGAAATCAGGCCGCTCCGACAAAAATCCATACCCCGGATGGATCGCGTCAACATCCGCGACTTCCGCCGCCGCGATGATCCGTGCAATATTGAGATAGCTCTCTTTCGCTGGCCCAGGTCCAATGCAAATCGACCGATCCGCGAGCTTCAAGTACGGCGCATCCTTGTCCGCCGTCGAATAGACGCACACCGACTCAATCCCCATCTCGCGGCAGGCCCGCATGATCCGCAAGGCAATCTCGCCACGATTGGCAATCAACACGCGCTTGAACATTCGCTCTTCTTTCCCGTGTGACCCAGCCTTGATATCAAACCCAACACGCCAACTCACGCCAATCCGGCAAACTCAGCCCAACCATTTCAGCCCAACAAACTCAGCCCAACAAACTCAGCCCAAACAAACTCAGCCCAAACAAACTCAGCCGAAGAAATTCAGTTTGGCTTCAAGTTGAACATCTTCTGCCCAAACTCAACCGCCTGGCCACTCTTTACCAAAATCGCCTCGAGCACGCCACTCTTCTCCGCCTTGATCTCGTTGAAAACCTTCATCGCTTCAATGATGCACACGACCGTGTCCGGCGTGACGCTTTGCCCAACCTTCACAAATGGGGCCGCGTTCGGGTTCGGCGTTAAATAGCACGTTCCAACCATCGGCGACTCAATACACACGCCGCCCGCAGCCGCGCCCCCAGCAGCCGCGCCCGCCGAACCAGCAGATCCTGCTCCCGCTAGCGCAATTCCCGAACTCGCAACAGGTGCCGCAGCCTGCGACATCGGCATCTGCATCATCCCGCCTACCAGCCCACCAGCCATGCCCCCACTAGCCATGCCACCATTCTGATAGACAATCTGCGTCGAAGTCCCGCGCCGGATCGTCACCGAATCCGTGCCGACCGCGATATCGACTTCCGTCAGGTCCGCATCTTTCATTAACTCGACAAGCTCGCGCAAACGTTCAATATCAATCATCGGTCGCTCCATCGAGCCCGCCAAGGCCTTCGCCCCAGTCACGCCCGCATTCGCCTTTACCGTTGCCACTTTGCTCTTTTTGCCGCTCTTCACGGTGTAGCTTCCAATTGGCTGCCTCGCATTTCCAAGACCAGCGTGCCACGAGGCACCCTTCGCGTCTAATGCCGCGCAAGCGTGCATAATAGCGACTTCACCCCAACTTGGACCCAGCCCTCGAACTTCAAACTGGTATTCCTAATCAATCACAACCCCCTACAAAACCCAAGCCGTCATGCTTGCCTCTACTTAAACCCTTCACGTATTCATTCGTCGCGCAACCTGCTCCATCCGCTGAATACAAGTCCACGCGCTCCTCATCGTGATCACAAGATAAAGGAAAATAAA
>JBBRGG010000132.1:0-10208 GCA_038240875.1 Phycisphaerales bacterium
ACTTCAACCAGATCACGAATCAACGGGTATCGTCGGCGTTTTGCCGCGATGAGTTCATGAACGTACTTCGCCAGCCAGAATCGATCCAGCGTCTCGCCATCAAACGTCAGGATGACATGAGCCCTCGCGTGTCGCGAACCAGATCGCGCAATCCCGCGTGTAAATCCCGCCATTGGTGGATGGTGATGGTCGCCATGCTCGCATCGACCCACTGATCATCCAAAGGCAAGGCCTCAGCAGATCAAGCGACGGCTCGATTGCGATCAGATGCCAACTGGGTGGCTCATACCTACCCGCGCCTGATCCAACATTTAGAACTGTCTTGGCCAACCTCAAAGCGGCATGAATCTGTACCTCGATCCGCAGATCAAGCTGCGATGCGAGGCGTATCTGATGTCGATTACGCCATAATCAACGTCCCCGGCTATTGATCGTTCCATAATCCCTTTCTAGAAGAGAGTTTGAAGCGAATTCAACAAACTTCTTGACTGTCCTAACACGCATAATTATTGGGGTTAAAATACTTAACATTGTTCAATGAACTTTTCTTGACTATTGACCTACGAGTAGTAAACTAACGACGTTTCACTGATTGACTACCTGTATGGAGAGTGTGCGTGGGATCTATTGAACGTCGAGCTCGCGAACGAAATCAGACGCGTGATCTGATCTTGACTGCAGCTCGCGACATATTCATTAAGGAAGGATGCGATGCTCTCACGATGCGACGTGTCGCCGACGCTATCGAGTACACCCCGGCGGCGATCTATGCTCACTTCAAAGACAAGCTTCACATGATGATCGCACTTTGCGATAGCGACTTTGGGTTGCTGCGCGATGCGATGGGAGACCTTGATTCGATCACCGATCCGGTTCAGCGGCTTCGGGTTTCGGGGCATGCCTATGTTGACTTTGCACTCTTGCACCCTCACCACTACCGCTTTATGTTCATGACGCCTTGGCCTGAAGAAGCAAGCATCGAACCGCCGCCGGAGATTAAAAAAGAGATCAAGAAAGGCAATCCAGATCAAGACGCGTATGCCTTTCTCACGCTTCTTGTCCGCGACTGCATAGCCCAAGGCCGCTTCAAGCCTGAGTACACCGACGTCGATCTTGTAACGCAAACCTGCTGGGCTGCGGCTCACGGCGCGGTCTCTCTCTACATCACACATGGCAACGACCCATGGTGCAACTTCACCAATCCCACAAAAGTCGCGCGAATGCTCATTAATTCACAGCTCGATGGCATGCTTCTTCAACCAGACAACGCAGGCTCCGCGTACGGAGAATTCGCATGATCCTGGTCGCATTGAAAATGCTCACCGGATAGGCTCAAATACTTCGGCTTGATCGCCGGGATGGCATTCGCCGCCATGATGATCGCGCAGCAGGCATCGATCTTTGTCGGGCTTAAAACTCAAACCGGCACCTTCATTCGCGACAACTCAATCGTGGACCTCTGGGTCATTGATGATCAGGTTCGGTTCAGTGAAGATCAAAAGCCGATCCCTGAAACCACGGTCCAGCGCACTCGCGGCATCGATGGCGTCAAGTGAGCCGTTCCCATGTATAAAGGCTCGCTTCGCGCTCGCCTTGTCGACGGCACACGAATGCAGGCCGTCATCATCGGCATCGACGACGCCACGCTCATCGGCGGCCCCCAAAACATGACACACGGTGCGCTCACCGATCTTCGCCGTGATTCGGCGATCATCATCGACGAACGCGACATGAAGTCTAAGCTCATGCTTGAACGCATCAAAGAACCCATGCGCGTGGGCGATCACATTTCCCTCAATGACACCGACACAGTCGTCGTCGGTACTTTCAAAGGAAATCCGTCGTTCTTCTGGGATCCCATTATCTATACAACTTATACCCGTGCACTGCGCCTTGCACCACCTGAGCGCAACCTCACGTCCTTCGTTCTTGTCAAAGTGAAACCAGGCGTTGATCCCACATTTGTCCAGCAACAGATCGAATCGCAAACTCGCTACATCGCGCGAACGCCCAAACAATTTGAGTACATGACTAGCAAGTACATTCTCGAAAAAACCGGCATTCTTATCAACTTCGGCATGGCTATTGCGCTTGGGTTTGTCATCGGCATGATCGTCACCGGCCAAACTTTCTTCAACTTCACGCTCGACAACCTGCGTTACTTCGCTTCACTCAAAGCCATGGGCACAAGCTCCTTTATGCTCGTCCGCATGGTCCTCTTCCAAGTCACATTCGTTACTTTCTTGTCCTATGGCATAGGCATCGGAGTCGCCGCAATCGCGGGCTATTTCATCCGCAAAACCGACCTTGCGTTCCTCATGCCTTGGCAGGTCCTTGTCTATACGCTTGTCGCGATGCTTGTCGTGGGCTTTGCCTCGGGCATTCTGAGCCTTGTTAAAGTCTTGCGACTCGAACCTGGCGTTGTTTTCAAAACCTAATACTTCACTATCAAAATCTGCCGACTCTGCCAATACAACGCCAGCGAACAACGCGTTATCAGAACGTTTATGCCAGCACGCTATTGAATACTAATTCACAAGCACGCTCAACACACCGCGACCAAGTCCACGAGCACCCCATGACGACCAGCATCCAAGGCAACATTAACCTTTCATTAGACGCCGCCTTGCTCAACGGCTCTTCACAGCCTCAGAGCCTGGGGTCGCGTGGCGTCGCCGTCCGCTGCCGAGGCGTCACCAAAACCTATGGCTCGGGCGCTAACGCCGTCCGCGCATTGCGTGGAGTCGATCTCGATGTTCACGTGGGCGAACTGCTCATGCTCGTTGGCCCATCTGGCTGCGGCAAGACCAGCCTCATCTCTGTCATCGCGGGAGTTCTTGATCGCGACGGCGGCGAGTGCACCGTACTTGATCAAGATTTCTCCAAGCTCGGTTCCAATGCTCGCGCTCACTTTCGTGGCCAGAATATCGGCTTTGTCTTTCAATCATTTAACCTCATCCCGACTCTCACCATTGCGGAGAACGCCGCTGTCCCGCTCATGATCAATGGCGTTTCTCGCTCCAAAGCCATCAAGGCCGCCTCAGTAATCCTCGAACAAGTCGGCTTGGGCACACGCGTTCACAACAAGCCCAGCCAGCTCTCAGGCGGGCAGCAACAACGCGTCGCTATCGCTCGCTCACTTGTTCATAAACCCAAGATCATCGTCTGCGACGAACCCACCAGCGCACTGGACCACGTTACAGGCCAAAAGGTCATGGAGCTGCTGCGAAACGTCGCATCAAAGAACGATCTCTCCCTCATCGTCGTCACACACGACCAGCGCATCTTTGAGTTCGCCGACCGTATCGCCGAGATGGACGACGGGCACATCGAACGCATCTCTACCGGCTCGGGTTTGCTCAAAGGCACCAGCCAGACGCATGCCGCCAGCGACGAATCAAAGTAAACCAGCCACCAAACAAATGCGATAGTACATTCAGTTTAGCACAGGAACCGCACAATGATCCGTACCTATCTGATTCCATTGCTCGCAATTGCAGGCGTTATTTTCGCGATCGTCACCGTGATTCAGGGCGCAAAGCCTCCTGTCGCGCAGCCGCCACTCATCGAGCCTCCACGCGCGCCATTTGAGGCTTTCGTCGCTGGTTCAGGCCTTGTAGAAGCCAGCACGGAGAATATCGCCGTCGCGAGCGCGGTCCCAGGCAAGATCATGTCCGTGCTTGTAAAAGTCGGCCAGACCGTGAATAAAGGCGACGAACTCTTTCGCGTTGACGATCGTGATTTGGTCGCGCAGCTCGCCGTCAGGAAGGCACAAGTACGCATCGCCGAGGAACAATTATCGCGTTTGGCTGCGGGTACTCGCCCAGAACAGATCCCACCAGCCCAGGCGCGCCTCGCCGAAGCCGATGCATTGCTCGCCGATGCCAAGGACCAATTGGCAATGTGGACTCAGGTGCAAGACCCGCGCGCCGTAAGCGAGCAAGAGACGCGCCGCCGCCGATTTAACGTAACTTCCGCCGAGGCTCGTGCCGCACAATCTCGCGCCGATCTGGCTCTCCTCGACGCTGGCACTTGGAAGCCCGACCTCGACATCGCCGCGACCCAGGTTGACGCAGCACGTTCCGAAGTCGCCCAAATCGAAACCGAGATCGAGCGCCGAATCGCTCGCGCTCCGGTCGATGGCATGATCTTAAAGCTCAACGCACGCCCCGGCGAATACGCTCCCGCAGGCGACTCGGCCCAGCCTCTTGTCCTCATGGGCGATGTTTCGACCCTTCACGTTCGCGTCGACATCGATGAGAACGAAGCTTGGCGCGTCGAGAAAGGTCGCGATGCCGCCTGCTTTGTTCGCGGCAATAAGAACATCAAGGCCAACCTCACATTTGTCAGCTTCGAGCCTTATGTCGTCCCCAAACGCTCTCTCACCGGCGAGAGTACTGAACGCGTCGACACGCGCGTCCTTCAAGTAATCTATGCCTTCGACCCGAAAGAAATGAAGGTCTTCGTCGGTCAGCAAGTCGACGTCTACATCGAATCAAACCCAATCGCACAATCTCTGAACCAGTCATTACAACCTTCTGCTACTACAACTCCTTAATACGTGCGTGTTCCACCTTTGAAGATGATCGTCCGACTCAATCGTGATGTTCGCACGCACAGTCGTCATACGTTCAAGTCAATTCGCCGTACCCTGACCACTTCATCACAGATTGATCCACAGCCTCATCGAGGAACGCCTTCATGCGATTCATCCGCTCGAACCAAATACTGAAGACAACTCACACGTACACTCGCACGACCACGCTGGTCACTGCGCTTGGGTTGGTTGTCATCGCTGGCCTTGCCTCGTGCACCGTCGGCCCAAACTACGAAGCCAAGAAGGTGGACATCACCGTTACCTTCGGCTCGCTCGACGCAGGCGTAGCTTCGGCACCATCCGCAGAAGCCGCCGCCCGTAGCACAACCGCCAACGCAACATCATTGGCCCCCGGCGCAATTGCCACCTGGTGGGAACAACTCAACGACCCCGCGCTCACGCAGCTTGTCATCCAAGCCGCCGCGATGAATCTCGACCTTAAACTCGCTCAGTCGCGCTTGCGCGAAGCCCGCGCTTTGCGTGGCATCGCCTTCTCCGCTCGCCTTCCCTTAGTTGACGCGCGCAGCGAAGCAACCCGTTCTCGAGGTAGCGAAAACCTCGACAATTTCGGTAATTTTAGTGGCAATAATAGTGATACTACCAATTTCCAAGGCGGGCTCGACGCCTCGTGGGAAATCGATCTCTTCGGCAGGATCAGCCGCGACATCGAGGCTGCGGACGCCGATATCGACGTCGCCCGCGAAGCCAAGTTTGCCGTGCTTGTTTCAGTAGTCGCCGAAGTTGCCGACGCATACATCGATCACCGCGTCTTGTCGCGCCGCGTCCTTGTCTCTGAACAAACTATCGCCGCTCAACGCGAAACTGTCAACCTTACGCAAACTCGCTTGAACGCTGGTATCGCCAACGAGCTCGAAGTGGCCCAAGCCCAAGCCTTGCTCTCTTCACGCCAAGCGCAGTTGCCTATGTTTCAAGCTGGGCAACGCCTCGCGGCGCACCGCCTTGCAGTGTTGCTTGGCCGCGCTCCAGGCACGCCGGTAGAAGAGCTGACTCAAGCAAGCACGCTCGATCAAATCCCCGCGTCAATGACGCAAGTTCCTATCGGCTTACCTTCGGAGCTACTGCGCCGTCGCCCCGACTTGCGACAAGCCGAACGTCAAGTCGCCGCCGCGACGGCACGCATCGGTGTCGCCACCGCCGAGCTCTATCCACGCTTCTCCCTCACCGGCACATTTGGGTTGTCCGCTGGCGATATTGCTAATATTGCTGATGGTAATTCGCGCGTATGGTCCGTTGGTCCATCGATGCGTTGGAGCATCTTCAGCGCTGGCCGCATTCGATCGCAGATTGCAGCCGCCGACGCTCGCGCCGAGCAATCGCTGATTCAATATGAACGTTCGGTTCTTGTCGCGCTGCGTGAAGTCGAAGACTCATTGACCAATCTCGCGTACGAGCAAGATCGCCAATCAGCACTTGCTCGCACAGTTATTGCAAGCAAGCGAGCCGCGACGCTCGCGCAAGACCGCTACCAAAGCGGAGTCGGCGACTTCCTCGACGTCCTCGAAGCCCAGCGACAGGCGTATGACGCTGAAGATCAACTCGTGACGAGCAAAGGCACTTCGCTGCGTGCCTTAATCGCCCTCTATAAAGCCCTCGGCGGCGGCTGGCCCGAAGAAATGCCAACACCAACAACTCCTGACCAAACTCCTGCCGATGAAGCGGCAACAGCGCAAGCAACTCCACCAGTGCAGTAAAACAAACGAGCGTTTGTGTTTGTGCATGCGCTTGATACTCTCTCTTTCCAAGAGGGTTTTTTAGTTTGAGTGCTTCTGTCTTGCTCTTGCCACCACGATCGTCAAGATCATGGTGCTGCCTTCTTCCAATCGTCGTGGGCCGCTCCCCACTGGGCATGTATTGACTGTCTTGAGTACCCCACTCTTCGAGAGGGGGTTTCTTATGTGAATTTGCATTATACTATATATGATTTACATTATAACATATATTTGATTCCGTGTGAAACACAGATGTTGTACTTACATAATTACCCCGCTCTTCGATAAGTAGTACCCAAAACAGACCAAGTTTGAATAAGAATTCGCACAACCGTGCAATGTTCGTAGCAGGCTTGTCTGATGCTGGGTGCACCTGCTCGCAAGCGGTTTAAGTTCTACTTCGCCAAAAACAAATTACCTCGCGACTAACGCGAGGTAGATGAAATGATCTTGATTGTGGAAGCTAAGTGTAGAAGCCAGGCAGTAGAAACTGCTTCGCAAACCGTGACTGCTTACTTGGCTTCGGACTTGAGCCAAACCGGGCAAGGCGAGGTACCGTCCATAGGCAGGACGTGAACCTTGCGACCACGATAGACAACGCGGCCATCGGTCAGGCTAAAGAGAGTGTCGTCGGTTGCGCGACGAACATTGAAGCCCGCCATAAAAGGCGTGCCGACCTGACGAACCAAGATCGAGCCAGACTTGGCAATCTCGCCACCGTAAAGCTTGACGCCACGGTATTGAGGGTTGCTATCGCGGCCGTTCTTGGTTGAACCCTGACCCTTTTTATGTGCCATGATGTCGCCGTACCTTTCGATCACCGAGCCGTGGAATCGTGCTTCCTCGGCATTCTGGTCGTTCACTGAAATTTATTTAATCACACCCAAACGCAAAACAAAACCCTAAACCCTAAACCCAACACTAATACCCTGAACAGGAACCTGAGTACTTCACAGGCCTAGACTCTAGGCCCGACCCCGGACCACTTCAACCTAGCTCGCTCGCGCACGCTATGCCTTTACTTACTCCGCTCAGAACCTCGTCCAGGATCTCGCCGAGAACAGAGCCCAAAATCTCGGTATCCTCCTTTTAGACAGATTACCGTAAAATCCAGCGCGATTCCGCCTTGGGGATCTCGTTGCTTGCTGCTGGTTGGATTTCACCTAGTCCTAAGTGTCTTACCATCAAGGTTTTGCGAAGCAAAACTCGCTTGAGTTCGCCAGTAGCAGGGTCTTTCACGTCGATGCCACGGGTTTCGCCGCTGAAGCCAGTCGCGTACACGGTCATGTCGGCGACATTCACATCGGGAAGAACCCAAACGGCCAAGCCTTCGCGAGCATTTTCTTCGCCTTGAAGCAACGGGCCAACCACGCTGATTTGGTCTTGAATGAAGAGGCTTTGCAGCGAAGCCAAGATCGTCCGCGTCGCCTCTGCGGGCACTTCACGCCCAGCCCGAACCAGCGACCCTTCGTCTGTGGAAAGCTCAAATGATGGGGCAAATAAGAGGTCTTGACCCGTGTTATTGACGACTTTGTAAGTCATAAAGGCAAAGGACTTAACCGAACCGTCGGCGAGCGTAAGCGTCCGCGTTCGCAGCGGACCAGTGGCAACATCAAGTTGCCAACGCCGAGGCACTGGGTCGGGCTCAGGAACGACGCTGTCATCGCCAAGAGCCTTGGAGAGCAAACTGCTGGGCATCGCACCCAGCGTGCCCGCAGCGACGCACGCCGCGAGCAGGAGGGTTGGAACGCCGAGAAACGATGGAATGCTACTGCCAAAGCGAAAGCCAACTGTACCGATCGTCATAGAAATCTCCGGAGAAGCCGAGCGAAACCGACTATTCTCGTGATTGCGGATCAACTGCTGTAATCGGTATTTACCCATATGTACCACTGTGTTTGCACGGGCAGGAGCATAGTGTATGGGAAGTATCTCACAGCCGCAAATCCAAGTTTGAATATTCGTGCACGCGTTTCAGGCTTCGTGCCGTGCTTGCGCCATTCTTCTCACACATCTACCCAGCTATCGTGCTACAGCAATCATGTGCTTACGCTCGCCAGGTGACTAGGCTACAGCCGTGCCCGAACCCACTCCCAACAATCCCACTCACTATGCAAGCCTTGACGCGGACTTGACGCCTCTGGTGGTACGAGTTCCCAAACACTTATGGGCGGCGGCTGGTTCGCGGCTGGTTGGGCAATCTCTTGTTGATGTCGAAGTCGCCGGGCAACGCTTGGTAGACGCGGCGGACACCGTGGGGATCGACTTTGGTCTCTGCTGGGGGATTTTAGAATCAAACCCTGGTCTTTCTCCAGCCATGTCACCCAAAGTTCGTCAGGCGTGCTTGGCGGTGTTGGGCAATGGGCGAACGGCGATGTTGTTTACATCGGAGCCGCCGCGAGGTGGCGATCCGGGGGGCGCGAGCCAAGGTTTCGCGGAACGTGTTGCGTGCCTTAAGGTTACGTGCCAGGAGTTGGCTCGTGGGTTTCGTGACCGCGCGCACTTGGCGCAAGCGTTGCCCGAACCATCTGAAGCATGGGCGATTGCAGCTCTTCAAGCAGCAGGACTTACGCGCATCACGACGCTGTTATATCTAAAGCGGCTGGATACCGCTCGCGTATCTCAATTGCTGCAAAGCACACTTGTACTTGCACCTGCACATGTGTGGCCGCCGGGCATGGCGGTCCGGCGAGCCGACGAATACGGATCGAGCTTGGATAACTGCTTAATGCGTGCCTTGGAAGGGTCGTACGAATCAACATTAGATTGTCCGGAGCTGTGTGGTTTGCGCACGACAGGAGATGTGCTGGCGAGCCACAAAGCAGCAGGTGATTTTGACCCATCGTTGTGGTGGGTTCTTGAGCGCGATGGGCAGCCGGAGGGGTGCTGTTTGATGACCCCATCGAAGCAGCAGCGAACACTCGAACTTGTGTATTTGGGGTTGTCGCCTCGCGCGCGTGGGATGGGTCTTGGCGCGCGACTGCTGGGCCTTGGGATTGCGCACGCGCAGGCACACCATCGGCGGTGGCCGGTACTGTGCGCGGTGGATCAACGCAACGCGCCAGCACGTGCCCTGTACGAACGATTTGGTTTCGAGGAAACTTCGCGGCGCGAAGCAATGGTGATGGGACTGCAAGCCGCACACGCTTGAACGAGCACTAATTAAATGCCTAACTAGTTGGCCTGATGGTTGGCTTGATGGTTGGCCTGATAATTGGCATGCTCATAGGCAAACGTGATGAAACTGTCTATTTTTACCCACTATTTTACACGCTTGTGAGTGCTTGAGCCATTTACTACGCGAGCTCTGCGGCATGCATGTGGTTGCTAGCGCGCTCGCAACAGTGACCAGAAGCGTGCGCACGAACGTGCGACCCAAAGTCAACCAAAATCTCGAATGAGTCGCGTCGATTCACGCAAGCGCTTGCATCATCGATGGTTCGCGCGCGAGCGACACGTCGCGTTTAAGCGCAACGAAAATACACAATCTTTATCCACCATGGTGGCGTTGATAGTGGGTAAGTATTTTTCACAGCACGCAAGTGCTTGGAAGTACGGCTCGCGCGAGCGCTGGCGAGTGTTGAACTTGAACAATCGCGTTGCTCTTGCGCGTGACCAACACTATCTTCAGCCCCACGGGTTTGCGAGTTGGGCCTTCGCGTCGTAGTGCTGGTTGTTGACGGCGTTGAATATGTGCTAGTTGGAGTTGGAACGGGCTGGAGTTGGCTTGGGTTTGATGCGTTGGATGGGTCGAATGCGTTGGATGGGTCGAATGCGTTGGATTGGTCGAATGCGTTGGATTGGTCGAATGCGTTGGATTGGTCGAATGCGTTGGATAGGTCGAATGCGTTGGATAGGTCGAATGCGTTGGATAGGTCGAA
>JBBRGG010000133.1:0-10107 GCA_038240875.1 Phycisphaerales bacterium
AGTGCGAGCAGCGCCAATGTTGGTCACGCCGCCGGGCGCGACGATGGGGCCGTTTCTCCGCGATTGGACGATGCGATCGTTCCAGGGCTTGGCCGAAGATTCGCCCAACGTACAAGCGCAGGTTCAAAGCGAGGTCCAGTGGGCGAGTGCGGCTCTTTTGCACAAAGCCGTGGCAACCACGCGCGTAAGTTCCGATGTTGAGGATCCTGCGGCAGACCCAAACGCCTTGATGGCGCTCGGCCGCGACTCGTGGGAGCTTTTCGTTGAGAATCGAATTCCTGCTGAAGTAATCGAGGCTTCATCGAAGGACAAGACAATCGAGCTTTCGCGCGAATCGGTGACGTTATTCGTTGGGCCGTTGGGGGTTCCCGATGCGGTGGTGCGAGTATCGCGCGTGGGCGTCGTCGAAGCGACGGGCCCCAAGGCGAACTTGTTCCCAAGGCTTGTGCCTATCACACGGGGGCATGATCGCTGGTCGTTTCGGCTGCCGATTAATGACGTGGTGATCGGACCAGAGCAGGTGTTGCGTGTGGGTATTGTGCGTACGGACGCGATGGGTCGGCGTTGGTCCTTCCCGCGTGCGATGCTGCCTTGGGAAGTTGAGCCTGCTCGCGTCGCGTTCAACCTTGCGGCGTGGTCGAAATGATCGAGCTTGATTGAAATTACCACAGATGCTTAGCCAAATTCAAAGAATTAAGCTCGCGCCTTGCGTGCATATACAAGCCATTCAATACAGAGCAACACCGCTGCGGCGATCAGTAACCATGTCCAAATCTCGCGCTCAGATGAGCCTGTTTCTATGCCTTTGAGGCTCACGCCATCGACTTGGACACGCGCAGGGCTGGCCAGCGTACTCTCGGTTGCATCGAGCATGTTTACTGCGATTGCTCGTTCACGAGCCCCCTCGACGCGATACAGCCCTGCCCGCTCGATCCGTCCCAGCGCTACGGCTCGTGACGAAGAAGCATCGTTGTTGCCAGCCGTGCCGGTGATCCTGGTCGCAGGCACATCGACGCGAAGATCGGTCCCCGCTGTTGCCGCACCTTTCACGATGATCTCGCGCGGCGAGGTTCGTGAACTTCCTACGACGCTCACGGCCGCCGCTTCGCCCGCTCGAAAGGCTCGGCCAGATTCTTCCTCGCCCCGCAGCGTGAGCGTGTCAATGGTGTTGGCAAGAAAGATCGGAAACGAAGCCTGGACTGGCCAATTTGATTCCGCGAGAGAGAACGCGACCGCGATCCTCTCAACGCCTGAAACCCTGGGTCCTGCGCTACCCGAACTTGCTGTGTCTCGCGCGCGTCCAGCGTCGGCATCTTCGATAGCGATGATGACCGGACCTTCGCTGGTGCGCGCGAGTTCTGCAATGTTTGACCGGCTTTGTTCGATGGCAAATCGTGTTCCAAGCCCAACCCGAAGCGCATCGAGTGTGACGTCGCGCATCACCGGGTGCTCACGCTTCCAGAGAACGATGCCGCCACTTGGTCGCGCTGGCAAGGCAGTATCGCCAGTTACTGCGCCGCTGCGTGTTAAGCCTGTGGCCAGCTTCGAGCGCTCCGCCTCGTCATCGATGAAGCGAACGCCATCGATGTTCGGCATTCCGCCAAAGTGCACGCTGGCAACCGGCGGCATTCGTGTCGGTGTCACGCGATCAAAGATGACAACATCGGGCCAAGCCGTTGCTGTGCGAGCGTTGGTGTCTGCAAGCATCGCTTCAACCTGAACCTCACGCCAATCAAGGATTTCTTTCACGCGCATTTCCGCGAGCGCATCTTGCAGCAGTAACCCTGCAACATCATCGCCCGCGTCGGCACTCGTGATTGCGGGGTCGGGCCTTACCAGCGCGACGGTCGGGACCTTTGCATCGGGCACGATCAATGTCGACGCGTTGTCCGCTTCAAGAATATCGGCAACTTCCAGCCGTGCTACAACGATGCCACCAAGAGCCGTCGGCCTTTCAAAGATCACGCTTGTGCGGCCTGGTCCGCGCGCGTTCTCATCAAGTGCGGCGATCCTGAGCGCACGCCGATCAACGACGCCACCATCCACTGATAGCGTCACGCCAACGGTTGCGGCGGCCCCGGTTGCGTTGAGCACTTCGACAAAGATGCGAAGCATTGCCGGGTCTTTGTAGTCACGCTTTGCCGCCATCCCGACGATGCCAAAGTTGTTGTACGACTCGATAGGAGTTGGTCCGGCATCTGCGCTAGTTGTGCTTTGCAGCGTTTGATCTTGTGGCGTTATTATTTGTACACTCTTTGGACCGATACGTTCAAAGCGAATCCTCGTACCCGCGATTGACCCTTCGGGCAAACCGGCGTACGACCCATCGCCGATGACGTACACGGTGACCGGCTCGTTGCCTGCGGCTTCATCTAAGGCTGATGGGGTTGCAAGCGCTTCGATCAGCGCGAACGCGGCCTTTAAGTTTCCCGGCTCATCTGTGGGCGTGATGGCATCGATTGCATCGGTGAGGGTTCGAGCGGATGATGTAAAGGTTGTTCGCCCGCTAGCCTCGGCAGCAAATGTCACGACGGCGAATTGCCTTTGTCCTACGCTGCGACGCAACTCGCTTACCAGAGCCTTTGCGCGTTGCTTGGCGGCTTCAAGCCGCGAGATGGATTGGCCGCGGCTGAGGCCTTTATCGCTCGATTCGGCACCGGACGTACTCGAATCTGTTCTTGCCCCCGCTGAACTTGCCCCCGCTAAACTTGCCCCCGCTGAACTTGAAGTGCTCATGTCCAGCGCGTTCATCGATGCCGACCGATCGATCAGCAAGATCACGCGGCTGGTCACCGCCGAATCTCCTTGCACCACAGGCCTGCCTATCGCGACGATCAGTAATCCAAGAATTACAAGATGCAAGAGCAAGAGCCACGACGCACGAATCATGCGCAAGGGGACATTTGCCTGCACGTCGTCCGAAGCCTTTGGCCAAAACTGGATCGTGGAAACCCGGACAGGCCTTCTGCGAAGTTTGAGAAAGTACAGCGCGAGCAGAGCGGGCACTGCCAACGCCGCCGCCGAGATCGCTGTCCATGGTGCAAGTAACTCCATACGAACAAAGCGTAGTGGGGGTTGTGGCGTGCCACGCGAGTCGCATTGGTCGAGCTTTGGTGGCTAATCCAAGATGCAACGCAGAGGTCTGGGTCGTGACTACGAGCGGCGCGGCGTTCGAAAGCAGCTTGGTTGGTTCAGCGGCTCTGCGTGTGCTTTGATCGAGTACGCAGGAGGCACTCGTAAAGGGCAAATGTGAGGAGTGTGCACAATGGCTCAAATCGTTCTGACCTGCATAGCAAGAATCTCGTAAGCCATTTCAACGTAAAGCACACCTCGATGAATCACTGCTTGGTGGCATCTCTGGCTGTGATGTGGCAAGCATTGGACAGCCATGGGCAACCATGCGTCATCTTCGGGTAACCACAGACAAACATCTGTTATCGGTCGTTATGTTTCGACGACAGCGGAAAGTTTACATTTCGAATTTGTGGCATATTCCAATTGCGCGGGCATGTTTAGTCATAACGCGGTAACAAGCTGTCGAGACGCTCTGTCGCTCTACATAAAGAACGGCTGTACACATGCCCGTAATACCTGCTGAGCTTTGGGCTTGGATTAGGTGCGTGAGGCAATGGCTCATGACTTGTGACTTCTTGGGTGTGTGCATTTGCTTGGTTCGATCAAACGTATTTCAGGAGTAGCGAAGATGCGTATCCAGAAGATTGCCGCGGCTGCAGTTGTGTGCCTGGCTGCTGGCGCGTGCTTTGCCGGCGACCCGCCTATCGCGAGCGTTTCTCTCAGTGCGCTCAAGGACAATACTCTCTATCAGTCTACCACTGGCGCATTGTCCAATGGCATTGGTGGTGGCTTCTTTGCTGGCCGTACTAACCAAGCGAACAACTCGATCCGTCGCGGCTTGATCGCATTTGATCTTTCGGGCATCCCCGCTGGCGCGGCCATTACCAGCGTAACTTTGCGGCTAGTTCTGGATGTGACCAACTCGGGCGCGGTGAACATTGGCACGCACCGCCTTCTTAATAACTGGGGCGAGAGCGGGAGCGATGCCGGTCAAAACGCTGGTGGTAGCGGCGTTCCCGCAGAATCTGGTGACGCTACTTGGCTCCACAAATTCTCCAACACACAGTTGTGGTCGAGTCCCGGTGGCGATTTCTCCGCAACCGCCTCAGCAACCACCAGCGTTGACAACCCCGGCGTGTATCTCTGGTCGAGCGCGGCCTTGCTCGCAGACGTTCAGGCTTGGCAGAACGAACCCGCCGCCAACAACGGCTGGCTTATTCGTGGCGACGAAAGCACGGCTGGCTCGGCCAAGCGGTTCTGGTCGCGTCAGGCACAGTTCGAGCAGAATCGTCCTTCGCTCATTATTGAGTACGTGATTCCGACTCCTAACGCGCTCGGCTTAATGAGCGTTGCTGGGCTCGCTGCGGCTCGCCGTCGTCGTTGAAGCCGTAATCATTGTGGTAGTTGTCTTTGAGAGCGACACGACGCCTGTAGTTGTGTGATCACCCTGAAATTCTTTAGGATTAGTCGTATATATCGCAAGCCTAACGCACGTGATTGCGAACGTGTGCGGCTCGTAGGAGCGGTCGTCATATGCGTAGCAAGTCATTCTCGGCGTGCGTAGTTATTATTTCTTCCAGCATTTTGGCCGGCTTGACCCACGCAGAGATAGTGACGCTCGCGCCAAGCCAGGACAACACGCTCTTTCAGAATTCGGCGGGCTTTCTGTCCAACGGGTCTGGAGAGTACATGTTTGTGGGCCGTACTGCAGCGCGTGGCGGCAGCGCTCTGCGACGTGGGTTGATCCAGTTCGATCTCTCGGTGATTCCTGCGGGAAGCATGATTACCGGCGCGACGCTCACGATGAATGTCAATTGGTTCCGTGGTGGGGCCATCAACATTGGTCTGCATCCTTTGCTTGCATCCTGGGGCGAAGGCGTCAGCAACGCAGGCGGCGGCGAGTCTGGTGGTGGTGGCGGTGGTGCCGCTTCAGAGCCAAATGATGCGACGTGGATCTCGCGATTCCAAGGCGGTGCGGCGTGGACGACCGCCGGTGGAGACTTTAATGCCAATGCCTCCGCAACAAGGAGCGTCTCTGGTACCGGTTTTTACTCCTGGTCAAGTGCTGGAATGGTCGCCAACCTGCAAACCTGGCTGAGCAACCCACAGCAAAACTCTGGTTGGATGATGAAAGCCCCGGAGACCTCTATTGGGAACGCCAAGCGCTTTGCCTCGCGCGAGAACGCCGACCCAAGTCTTCGCCCAAACTTGGTTGTGACGTATGTGATCCCAACTCCCGGCGCGACAATCGCGCTGGCGGGGATGGGTTTGGTCGGAGCGGTACGCCGCCGGCGGTAAGTAGGAGCTATTAGAAACTGAATGCGACTTGTCCAGCGTATCCTCAAGGCAATGTGAGGACACGCGCGAGAAGTCAGCTGAGCATCGGACGATTGCCGACGCATCATCGGCGAATATGCTTCGCTCGCGTGCCGATTCTGGAGCCGCGCCATGTCTACCACAACGTCCGACCCACGAAGCATCCACCCCCAAACTCAAACCACGCAGGCAAGGCCATTTGACGCGCGAGCCGACACGCTCTTTGCCCAGCTTCGCGAAGGCGGCTTGTGGAAAGAGCTTCAGACGCTTGATAGCCCGATGGACGCAGAAGTAACCATGCTCCGCAACGGGCGCGCGGAAAAGGTCCTCTGCTTTTGCTCCAACAACTATCTTGGTCTGGCGAATCACCCCGAAGTGATTGAGGCGGGTATTGCCGCACTCAAACAGTTTGGCGCGGGGACTGCGTCGGTGCGGTTCATCTGTGGCACCTTCTCGCCACACCATGCTTTGGAAGACGCCATCGCGCGGTACATGGGCACCGAAGCGTCATACACCTTTGTCAGCGCGTGGACTGCGAACGAAGCTGTCTTCCCAACGTTGTGCGAAGCTGGCGACACGATCATCTCTGATGAGTTAAACCACGCCTGCATCATCGACGCGGTCCGGCTCGCGACCACGATCAAGAAAGGCATCTTCAAGTCGGTCTATCGCAACAACACACTCGAAGGTGAAAAAAGTCTTCGCGTGGCCCTCGAAGCGGCGCGCGCAAACAAAGAAGCCACCGGACAGATTTGGGTCGTGACCGATGGCGTATTTTCCATGGAAGGCTCGATCGCGAACCTCCCCGCGATGCGAGCGATGTGCGATGAATACAACGCGATGCTCGTCGTTGACGATTCCCATGGCCATGGCGTGATGGGCACGCTCGGTCGAGGCACGCACGAACACTGGGGCATGATCGATCCGGTTGAGCCTGCGGCTTCTGCAACAACTAAAGCTCGTGTTGACCTCTTCACCGGCACGCTCGGCAAGGCGCTTGGTGGCGGCGCGGGCGGCTTTGTCGCGGGATCCCGCCGGGCAATCGACATGATCGTGCAGCGCGCCAGGCCCACCCTCTTTAGCAACGCGCTTCCCGTCACGGTCGCCGCGAGTGCGCACAAGGCAATCGAAATTCTGCTTCGCGAGCCAGAGCGTGTTCAGCGGCTGCGCGACAACGTGCACTTCGCGCGCGAAGCGCTCAAGGCTGGCGGGTTTGACGTTCTTCCCAGCCCCACTGCGATCTGCCCCATCATCGTGCACGACACCGCCAAAGCCATTGCAATGAGCAAAAAACTTCTCGATCTTGGCGTCTTTGTCATCGGCTTTGGATACCCAGTGGTTCCCGAGGGGCACGCCCGCCTTCGCTGCCAGATTTCCGCAGCACACACCAAGGCACACATCAACACGCTGGTCTCGGCTCTCAAAAAGTTGTAGCACGCCTGCTTGATTGCCCAGCCTGCTTGATTGACCAGCCTGCTTGATTGACCACACAATAAATTGCTGCACCGGCGTGCAGGGTTCTACCCTGCATTCAATGAAGGACATGATCGACGTACCAGTTGAGGCGATGCCCGTCGCCGATGCCATCGCCACCAGCATGCCACGCGTGATCGACGCCTTTGATCGTGCCGCAGCGAGCGATGTCGCGCCGGTGCGTGATCTAGTCGTTCACGTCGAACACTATCGCGGTAAGATGTTGCGACCGGTCATGGTTCTCGCCTGTGGCATCGCCGCCCATCCTTCTGCCTTTAATAGCGGCTTTTCGACCTCTCCCCAGTGGGCCTCGCTGATCTCACGCGAGCACATCGTCTGCGGCGCCGTCGTCGAGATGGTCCACATGGCCACCCTCGTGCATGACGATGTCCTCGACGAAGCCGAAATTCGCAGGCGAGGTAAAACCGTAAACGCGCTCGTGGGAAACGAAGCCTCGGTCATGCTCGGCGATTACCTCATCGCGGCGTCCTACGCATTATGTGCGAGCTTGGACACGCCACACGCTAGCCGCGAAGTGGGTGAGGCGGCTCGCGTAGTTTGCTCCGGCGAGTTGCTCCAGCTATCCAACCGCGGCAACTTTGATCTCCCCCGCGCAACCTACGACCGCATCGTTGACATGAAAACCGCAGCGCTCATCGCGTGCGCGTGCCGACTTGGTGCGTGGGCATCGGGCGCGTCAGCGGACGTGATCAACGAACTAGGTAACTTTGGTCGTGAAATCGGCGTGGCGTTCCAGATCCAAGACGACGTGCTCGACCTCACCGGCGACGAAACGGTCGTCGGCAAGTCCGTTCGCAAGGATCTCGAAAAAGGAAAAATGACCCTGCCCCTCATCCATCATGTCGCGAACACAGCCGATCGTCCCCGCGCCATCGAGCTACTCAAAGTTCTCTCGACCCCGGCAAGCACAGATCTCGCTGATCAAGAGCAGCCTACTTCTAAACTCCAAACCGCAGCACTCGCTGAGTTGCTCGCGGGCGTCGCCAAGACTCAAAGCGTCCAAGCCGCCGCCGACGAAGCTCGCGCGCTAGTGGCTTCAGCAATCCGCAGGCTTGATTGCGTTGCTCAAGGCCCGGCGCGCATGTTGCTGGTCAACTCTGCGCAAGCCGTGGTGCAGCGAGCGTTTTAAGCTCTTTCCAAGAGCAGCCACCAACTTCACCCACCAACTTCACCCACCAACTTCAATAAGCATTTACACTTAGCATTCTCAAATCCCGCCAACGCTTACGGTGCGGAATGTCTGTGGATGTTCCGGCTGCCCGGTTCGCGCGCTGAGCATCGCCGCTTGCACCACCGCGAGCACGCTCTCAACATTGATCGGGCCTTGGTCCGGAATCTCCGGATCCAGCGTTCGCGCAAGGCTTTCACTTAAGGCTTCGATCGATGGCTTATGCGCCAATCGAAACGCAAGCTCTTTGGCAGCGTCCCTTGCATACGGGTCCGCAGCTTCCACGCGATCTTGTTCAAAGAGATGAGCCGTAGGTATCTCATTGTTTACCGCCTGCGCGATTCTGGTAGCCGGGTCGTCGTATTCCGGAAGGCGCATCTCATCGCGCGCCTCGCCATCAATTGCGCGCCACGTAAAGCCGCGGTGATGGATGCGGATTCGGCCTTGCTCCCCAAGGATCGTGCACCCAAAGTTCCAACGCGCCCCTTCGCTGCTCGCGGTGATTCCTGCGGCCCGGCCGTCAGCAAATCGCATCGTCGCGCACATATCCCCGCGCAACGTCGTGATCGCATTGTTGGCAGGCCCGCGGATGCTCCCGCTGGGCGCGACATACGCCGCCTCAACTGTTTCGGGCTCACCCATCAGGCTCACGACAAGGTCGCACACCGCAAGCATTCTCGCGCCAAGCGAGCCTTCTTCCGGTCTACCCAACGATTCCGCATGTAAAAACCTCGGCCTACCAAATTGTGCCAACGGCTCCGCAGCATCTCGCATCGCCCGCGAATGCCTAGGCAACCCGATCAGCCTAGGCACATGCGCGGCTATCGCCCCCGATTGCGACTCGCTCCACGCCCCACGCGCATCAAGCGCAGAACCAGGAATCGGCTCAAAGCTCGCGATCTTGATCCCCCGGGCATGCGCCGCCAACATAGCTCGTGCGTCGGTTCCAGCAGCGTTGGATACACTCCCAAAGTCACCCGACGCAACAATCAAAAACGCGTCGCACACGCGTTCCGCAAGCGCCGCTCGAAGGTCATCCGTAGTCTCGCACCCAAGATCCGCAGCAACCGTGCCACTTTGCCCCTTGGTCGGGCTCCCCGCCCCGATGATGTCGATGTTCGCGGCGGCCGCAATCACCCGTACCAACTCTACATGGACCGGATCTAAAAAGGCAATCACCCTAGGCCTTGGCTTGGATCTTGACGTGCCCGAATCACGCTGGAGCAAACCCTTGGAAGACGCGCTAATCGCAAACGCCCCACCCGCCAAAGGCGCGGCCGACGATCGTGCTGCCGGGGGTTGAGGCGGTTGATTGGGCACGCAGCATGGTACCAGCGAATGACGCGGGGGTGCGTGGCAAAGCCAAGATCCTTACTAGCGCGTTCCAAGTGCTTCTCAAAGTTGAGCTTGCAGCCAACTATTCGTAATAGTACAACAAGTAGGTTGGGCAAGTACTTCGCTAGGCACGTACAATACCTTGGCGCGCAAGGCTGCCGCGGCACAGGCGCGATTCATCACGCCGGTGACGAGGAAAGTCCGAGCACGACAGGAAACGGTGGTGGGTAACGCCCACCCGCCCGGGAGGCCACGGGCGAGGGATAGTGCCACAGAGAATAGACCGCCGATGGCTGGGGCAACCCGGATCAGGTAAGGGTGAAACGGTGGGGTAAGAGCCCACCGCGCCGTTGGTGACAACGGTGGCAAGGCAAACCCCACCGCGTGCAAGATCACGCAGCGTCATGTGTGCGTCGGTTCGCCGACGTGTGCCCAGCTTCTCCGGCTGGTCTTCTCGATTCGTCGAGTAGGGTGATGCGGGTAGATCGCTAGAGCCTTTGGGCAACCAAAGGCGTAGAGAAATGGCCGCCCGCGTCGGAAGGTCCGCTCGCCGCAAGGCTTCGGAAACCGCCGAGGCTACATAACTCGGCTTATCGCCGCGCCAGGCCCTCTCGCGGGTCCGTTCTTAAAAAAGCGGGCCCGCGCGCGTTTTTACCCCGCTTCCGATTGGGCATCGCTGCAGCCACCAAGCAAGTCTGTGGCTAAGCCTGTGACCAGGT
>JBBRGG010000134.1:0-9894 GCA_038240875.1 Phycisphaerales bacterium
GAATTTAAATCATGCCTGAATCACGTGCTCATTTTCCGTCAAGCCAAGATACTTTGCGATTTAGAATGCTTCATAATCGTTGCACGGAAGAGCTACCGCACGAGACGATCAACGATTGGCCAATACATGTAGCGCCACGGCTTCGGCGACTTTGATGCCATCTACGCCCGCGGAGAGAATGCCGCCCGCGTAGCCAGCGCCCTCGCCCGCCGGATAGAGGCCTTTGGTGTTCATGCTTTGAAAGTTCTCGTCGCGTTTGATGCGGATAGGTGAAGAGGTTCGCGTTTCGACGCCGGTCAGCACGGCGTCATTCATATCAAACCCGCGGATCTGGCGGCCAAATTTCGTCAGCGCTTCACGGATGGCGATGATGGCATAATCCGGGAGGCATGAGGTGAGATCAGTCGGGAGCACACCTGGTTTGTACGAGGGAACGACTTTGCCCAGTGACGTGCTAGGCCGCCCGGCGATAAAGTCTTCAACGCGCTGCGCGGGCGCCGCGTACGTGCTGCCGCCCGCGATGAATGCGGCCGATTCCCACTTGCGCTGGAATGCGACGCCAGCGAGCGGACCATCAGGATAATCATGTTCCGGCGTGATGCCGACGACTATCCCAGCGTTGGCGTTGCGTTCAGAGCGTGAATACTGGCTCATGCCGTTGGTGACGACGCGGCCTTCTTCGGAGGTGGCGGCGACCACCGTTCCGCCCGGGCACATGCAGAAGCTGTAGACATCGCGCCCATTCTTGGCGTGGTGCACGAGCTTGTAATCCGCCGCACCGAGAATCGGGTTGCCCGCGCTTGGGCCAAAGCGGGCGTTGTCGATGAGCGATTGCGGATGCTCGATGCGAAAGCCCAGGGAAAAGGGCTTGGCTTCAATATACACGCCGCGGTCGTGCAGCATCTGAAAGGTGTCGCGCGAGCTGTGGCCGATTGCGAGCACAACATGATCAGAGGCGATGGATTCGCCGCTGGCGAGGGTTACGCCGCGCACATGGCGATCGCCGTCGCCACTGGTATCAATCTCCAAGTTTGTCACGCGGCTTTCAAAGCGATACTCGCCCCCGAGCGATTCGATGGTGGCACGCATGTTCTCCACCATTCCCACCAGCCGGAAGGTGCCGATATGCGGGTGCGCTTCGGTCAGGATTTCCGGCGGAGCACCAGCCTTGACGAACTCGGTGAGCACTTTGCGGCCAAGATGCCGCTGGTCTTTGATCTGGCTGTAGAGCTTGCCGTCGGAGAAGGTTCCCGCGCCACCTTCGCCATATTGAACGTTGGATTCGGTGTCGAGAACCGATCGGCGCCAGAGTCCCCAGGTGTCTTTGGTGCGCTCCCGCACCACTTTGCCGCGCTCAAGGATGATGGGTTTGAATCCCATCTGAGCAAGCAGCAACGCCGCGAATAGACCGCAGGGCCCAGAGCCGATAACCAGCGGACGCGAAGGAAGATTCTGGGGCGCACGGGCGACGAAGCGGTAGTCGATGTCGGGCGTGGGCTTGACGCTGACTTCATTCGTGAAGCGTTTCAAAACGGTTGCTTCATCCTTCACTTCTACATCGAGCGAGTAGATGAGCAAGATTTTATTTTTGTCGCGAGCGTCGTGCGCACGGCGAAAGACCGTGCAGGAAATCAACCTGTCGGGCGAAATGCGAAGCCGGCCGATGGCAGCTGCTTCGATGGCTTCCGGGACGTGATGAAGCGAGAGTCTGATGTCGGTCAGGCGGAGCATGGAAATCTATAGCGCGTGCCGCTGCACGAAACAAGTGCACAAAGTGTGCCCACAGTGGTCGCTTTAGCACTCCTGAGGGCGGAAGGGCTGACATTGATGTGGCACTGGCGGAGCAATACCGAACAAAGCGCATCAACGCCCGGAAGAAGCCGGCTTCTCGCCCACTGCCAACATGCAGAACGCCAACGGGAATTTGGTCATCTCGAAGGCTCCTGAGTGCAATCTTCCCAACGACGCCACCGCGCGGAGGCCCACGCCCACGACGGTGTTCCGGACAAAGCGTGCGGCTCGGCGGGTGGGTGTACGGTCATAACGAGTGTCGAGTAACGCAGTGGTCATCCCAGCGCCTTCAAGTGCGCGGCTAAGCCCGAGCGAAGAAAAGACGAATAGATGCTGCGGCGGGTCGTACCACTGGTTCATCCCTGGAAGCAGTCGGTCGAACCAATCGTCGCCGATGCCGGTCTGCACGAAAAGCCGGCCGCCGGGCTCGAGCACGTCGAAAATGTCGCGTAAGGTTTTCATCGGATCTGAAAGATGTTCGATGACCCCCCACATCACCGCGGTTTGGAATGTCCCGATATCTTTTTTAGATCGTGGATGTCGCCATGGAGCACATTCAGTCCAAACTTCTCGCGTGCGAAGGCCGCCCCGATGTCCGACAACTCAACGCCCATGCAATCAATGCCCGAATCCTTGCAATGCGATAGGAAGAAGCCTTTGCCACAGCCGACGTCGAGCAGTCTGCACACGCCTCTGGGCGAGCGGGCTCGCACTTGGGCCAGCTGCGCCGGGTGATGAGCCATCATCTTTTCTTCCATCGCGTAGTGCGTCTCCTCGCCAACCCCTTTGTGGTAGGAAGAATAGAAATCAGAGAGGTACTCGTTGCTAGGCATGGGGTGGACAAACGCGGTTCGGCAAGCAAGGCATCGGTACATCTTGTGAGGCCCGGCCATGAAGCATGCGTCACCCGACGAATCGCAGATGGGGCACACCACGGCACCTGAAGCTTTATCACCAACAGGTTTTCGTGAAACATCAGCAAGCTGCGACATTTCTTTTACTCCCGTCAAGACACTTCTCGAACAACTGACGGCCACAATGCCGCTGTTAACATTTGACGCGAAGAATAGTTTAGTCTACAGATCACGTTAGGATCAATTCCATTTCAAGTCTCGTGCCAAATAGCGTATGCTGTGTTTAGAGATCATTTTAAGTGGGTCATGACTAGCTGGCCCCCTTTGATCGCGCCACAAAGAGAGCCGTGGATTGGGACGGTTCACTTAAAGTATCTTCGTGACAAATTCTTGCATGAACGAACGTGGATGAAAACATTACGAACGCTTAGGCTCTTTCGTGTCGGCGCGAGATTGTCAAGCAGCCTCGATCAGCGAAACCGTGACATGCGAGAGACATCACATGAGCCGTGGGTGGCAAAAGCTTCAAAAAAATGATTGTGTGCATCCGCCCAACTGTGTATGCAGTGCCCACTACCACACGCTCGTGGAAATGTGTGAGCTCTTGGGGGGTTGCGCGATCGCCGAGCGTGTAGCAAATCGCTCACATGCATCAGCGAAATAAAAGTTGCTAGCACTAACTCGATAAATCCAGTTGCGGCATGTTTCACCTACGCCGAACTTGCGTCTATCGTTAAACATATGATCTATTGCACGACCAGCACTATACACATTCTGCAGGTTACTGAGATATCACAGAACGGCAATAGTATCCCCGTAATAGAGCTGGCTTAGCGTCTCAATCAGTTCATAACCGACGCCCTCTTCGAACGACTAGGCATAACTGGGCTTTCACATCTGGTCTGATTTAATCTGTGTGCCTGCGTGCGCGGCAGGTTTTGGCAAGTTGTGCTGATGAAACTCTCTTGCTTTAGCGAGCAATTGTGGCTCGGTCATGTGCGAAGCATCCACGGCCACTGTGCCGATCACCTTCCGAGCGATCTCTGAATGATGAGCATTTAGCTCTGAGAGTAGATGCGTCATCGCGCTGCTTGTTCCTGTTGCGCTGCCAAAGATAAGAATTTGCTGGGATCCGGTGAGTGCTTTGACAACGGCTTCGTAGAACGCCTTGAGATCAGATTTGCGCTGGCCGTTGGCGTTGTTGTCGACATTGTGCAGGTATCGGTGTGTGCCGCCGTGGTCATGCGCCACGATCCGTTGCGGAACTGAACCTTCTATATTAGAGCCGTATATGCGAGCTTCGCGATGATCAATCACGACTAATATGTGTTGTCCAGGCTCGGCAGCCGCAGGCGAATGA
This sequence comes from Phycisphaerales bacterium, assembly GCA_038240875.1. Lineage (GTDB taxonomy): Bacteria > Planctomycetota > Phycisphaerae > Phycisphaerales > UBA1924 > JBBRGG01. The sequence goes on from JBBRGG010000134.1 coordinate 4,006, forward strand.
GATTGCGATTGCGTAAGAAAGTCACGGATGCGCATCACGGTATCGACGTCAGGATTTTCTTTATGCTTGGGCGGATGAACGAGTATGGTGTGGCCGTTGCGAGAAAACTTTACACTGCCGTTCTGTTCTTCACTCACTTCGGTCAGTGACGTCAGCATTGCGAGAACGTCGAGCCACTGCAAACTATGAGAGATTGGATGTGCAAAGACCGCGTTGTGCGTGGCTTGATGAGGATTGATCGCTTGGGCTTTCATTGAACGCTCCAAAAGTGTACACGCGTGTTGGCGATTCTCGAAGCAAGCTGGAACGCGATCCCGTTCCAGCCCTTTTACATCATCGAACTAGTTGATTGTGCTTGTATGCTTCAGGTAAATCGGCGACCCATCGAGTAGTGGGGGTACGCCGGGTATCGATAGGTTGAGCCCCAAAAAGGGTCATACTCGTAGTAGTCGTACAAGGTGTCGAGGTACGCTCGGTCGATAATGTCGGGGTTGTACGCCGGTGCTCCGACAAACTTCTTGCGGTCGTGGTTGATGTGCACGATCTTACTATCGATCCAACTGATGGCATCAACGGGAATTAGGAAGACCGACTTGCCTAAACCAAGAAATCCGCCCGAAGTAATCTGGAGGAAGCGAACTTTCTTCTCTGCGACGTCGATCATGAGTTCATCAACTTCGCCGATGGCCTCGCCGATAGTGTCAACAACTTTGCGGCCACGAATGTCGTCACCTTTGGCCGTAAGCGTTAACGTTGTATCGCTAAGTCTGAGAATGTCTGGTTGCGCGGTGGACTGACCGTGATTCGAGGTGCTTTCCATGACTTAAACTCCGTTTGTGAAAACAGAAAGAAGCGTAACTGTGTAGGTGTATTATGCCCATGCCACGCGCGCAGCCTGCATTAAGGCTAACACGTGTGTTCTCCAATAACAATTATCGATCTAGATCGACGCGGTATGAACATTTTTAACTTTTCATTTATTCGCTTTGGACAGAGCGTCGAGTTCTTTCTCTGCTTGGGACCAGTCGGTCGTTTCGTCTCCGGGGCCGCCATTTCGGGCTTCGGAGATTTGATACGCTCGTGTTCGAATCTCTTCCGACGACAGTTGGCTGGCGCGTGCGTCGGTTACATGAGCGCTGGCCGTTGACGAAAGATTCGTTTCAAGCATTCGCGACGGCATAGTTTTGGCTACCTGAGGTTGAGCTTGAGGCTGAATTGCCTGAGGCTGAGCGTTACGAGGCTGATTCACGTGGCTGTTTTGGCGGGACATAAGATGCTCACTTGTAAAAGTGGACACGGAACACAAGATTGTGCATCACTTCAATTAGTTCTCGCCTAGCCTGATTTATTCAACTAGCGAAGCATATTGGGAGTGCTGCACACACGATCCGGAACACTTGCACTTCCATTGAACAATCTCAACGTCGGAACATTCCTACATCATCAGCCTTAGAAGAAGTGAGAACTCTTCCCTCATTCCCTTTGATAGCTCGCCACACGCAAGAGCAGCATTGTCGTGAAAGCGTTCCGCAACCCGTGCCGCGCAGAGGCGATAATCAGGCTGTTCAAAAACCTCGCGCGTCACCAAAACTATACTGACTTTTGGCACTCTTGGGGTTGGTTTGAGGGCAGATTATCTTTTGAAACGGCACGGGAAAGATGGTACAAGCGGTATTTCAACAGACTGCTAGAGCCTTGAAGACAGCCCACTCGCTCACGCTCGGGATTCTTTTTTTACCTGCGGCCATTGGATTAAGAGAGGCAAAGATAACCGAGGCGAAGTAACACCACGATCAAAGCGATCATGACAGGTCATGGTGGCACGTCAATGCACTTGCAAAGTAACGTAACTGTATCACTCGACCACTTATTTTCAGCATCCACCAGCCTCTAAAGCCGTGAAGAACGTGCCGACATCGCCACCGGTGATCCCGCCATCGAGATCCACGTCGGTACATGCGGCGCCTGCTTCAAACTCGGCAAAGAACGCCGCTATATCCCCGCCAGTAATTCCGCCGTATTCGTTAAGATCAGATGTCTCAAAAGCATTTTCATGCGCCGTGAAGAAGGCAGCAACATCATCGCCGGTGATCCCGCCATCGCGGTCAAAGTCGGTGATGCAAGTAGACGCGAGATTGGACCGCGTCCAGAGCAGGGCTTCAAGCCGCGCGAACAGCGTCATGTTTTAACCCCACCCGCTGACTTTCGTGGTGGTGCCACCGGTCTAGATTTCGGTGGCTTTCGCTGCTAAATAGCCGTGAACTAGGAAGTTGCTTATGTTCACTCACGACGCCGCGGTTTAGGTACAGATACCGGAATGGAGGTTACCATGTCCATTCCTGTGCCATGGTTGTAGTATGCTCAGCCAGCCTGCATCCCACCCGCGGCACCGACCGCGTCGGAAACCTCTTCACTCTATAAGGTTGAGTATGACCAATGACGCTGCGGTACCAGTCCACAGACAAGCCCGGCTGCCCGCTGCGTATATCGGATTAGCAAGGCCAACCTGTGATTCACCAGAAAAAGCATTTGCGAGAGAGATGCGAGTTGCTGCGGGATGCAGACAGACAAACGAATCGGCGACCTGGTCCAAGTGTGCTGCCTAAGTAGAGCTCACTACCGGATTGAAGCTGGGGAGAGACCATGCCGACCTAATGGGTGCCGCCAGCACCGAATCCGCAGAGGCCAGAGGTGCCTATCGAGGGGCGAGATGAGTTCCAGATACGCCGAATGCCTTTTCTTCTGCCTTATCGAACGCATTTTTTTAGTATCCGCCTTCTTCGTTTGTGGTGAAGAAGAACGAGATGTCGTCGCCGGTGATGCCACCGTCATGGTCGTAGTCAGCCAGGCAACGGCGGCATGGCCATACGCCGCCTTAATGCGATCCCCGAAGCACGCAGCGGGTGGGAATGGCACCTGCTCTACGGCAAATCAACACGAGCAAGGATGTGTAGCGGATCACGGATGTCGAAGGCCGTACGTTCATTTCGCCGAGCGGAAAGACCGCGCTATTTCGCAATAAAGATACTCTTCGCAGAAAAATATACGAAGTCGCGACTCGAAAACGCCTCTACATCTTAGATGAGAAGGCACTCGACGAACAACCTGCATGGAGCCCCGATGTGCTTCTGATCGTGTTTGCGAAGGGCGATAACTCGTAATTGCCGACTCGGAAAGTGGTGAAGTATTTCAACGCATCTCGATTCCCCCCAGACCTCGTACCGAAGGCTTTGCCTTAGGGCCGGACTGAATCCAGGATGGCACGCTGATCGCTACGTGCAGGTCGTCGCCCTTTGGTATTGTCGTTTTCAAGGTGGATACTGGCGAGATAGTCTTCAAACAACCCGACTTCATTGGGACGTCAGTGTCGTGTTCAGTCAGGATGGTCGCGACATGGCCTGGTGTGGCGAGCGCGGCATTGAGATTGTGGATACCGCGACTTGGACCAAGATCCACGTGTTGCAGTGACCCGCCCCGCTCAAAAGGTCGAGCAGGGCTGGCTCGCCCTCAACCCCGATGACAAACGGCTCGCGGTCAACGCTCAGAACCGCATCTGTCATATCTATGACATATTCAACGGCGACGAAGTGCTCCAGCTTCGCGATCACGTTGGCAGCGTCATGAGCGCGGCATGGAGTGCCGACGGCCAAACGCTGGTAACAGGCGGGTATGACAAACGCGTCATGATCTATCGAGCAAGGCAACGTCGCGAGCGAGCCGCCGACTCGGAAGCAACGCCAACGAAATAAAAAAGGCGAAGTTTAACCAACGCCACGATTCTTCGAGCGTTTCTGCGCAACGTGCAAATGTGTTGCCTGCATGATGCCAACCATCGCGCGAGGGCATAGGCAGAACTCACCTACCGCTTTGCCGATTATTAAAACTGGTGGCCGAGCGCGATCTCTAAGAAGAGAGCTACATACTGGATTTCTTAGAACGTGTATACGAAACGAATACGGCCCGAGGAGTTGCCCGGGCCGTGGAGGTGATTGTGTGTTTCTTGATCGTGGATCAGACGAGCAATCAGGCGCTCGCCTAATCAGTTGCACTTGAGAGATCAGTTGCGACGGCGACGTGCGGCTATGAGCCCGCTTAGGCCGAGAAGAACAGCAGCACCGGGCGTGGGGACAAAGTTGCCTTCGACGACAATGTAGAAGGTGGCGGGAGGATTTGGTGCAGCGCCAAAACCGAATGGACCGAACTCAGTGGGACTGCCAGCAAGACCGGAGATGCCACCAGCGTCATAGGCCCAGACTGCGCTGGCCGCGTTAGCGAAGCCAACCGCCGGAGTAGTCGCGCGCCAGCCGTTGAGCTCGTCGGTGCTACCGAGTTGCACGCCAACTGCGAACGAGCCGAAGCCGGTGATGAGATCTGTGTTGAAGGGAACGGTAAAGATTGGGTTCACGCCATCGCCAATGCTAACCAGGCTCGTGACCGAAGCGGTTACGGCGCCGAGGTTGGCGTTGCCGATGAGGTTAGAGGGTGTATCGATTTGGGTATCAGGCGATGTGACGTTCGTGGTAAGCGACGACCAGTAAAGGCTGACGCTAGTGGCCGGGGCTCCGGCGACCTGGCGGATGCCGACGGTGACTCTGGTCACTTCAAGTGCGGTTGCCGCGCCGCGAGCGAGGTTGGAAATTGGCACATCATCAAACAGGATGCGCGAGTTGCTGGCCACCGTGGCAGCGCCGAAGAACCCTGCCTGGCCGACGTTGACGCGGGAACCAGTCTGCACGCTTGCGTCATAGATAATTGCTGCCTGAGCAGTAGCCGACAGGCCAGCCACGATAGCCAATGCCGGAACGAACGAAAGAACGGATCGCTTCATGTATATCTCTCCAGATGGGCTTTAGCCCGTGAATAGTCAGACCACAGCCCACGCGGGCGGAGGTGGTCAAGAATATAACATACTACCATTCTCATTCTTTTGTCAAGTGAATTTGTGCGAGAATCGCGATGAGTGAACTGGATACTTTGAGCCCACGTCGCGCCAACGCCCGAGAATAACCGCCCAAGTTCTCGCCGCCGCTTGGGAATTAGTTGCGATATCGGATAATACAGGCACTAAGACACGCCCGATTTTGAACAATGATTTACATGAGCGTTCTCCGAACTTGGCTTAGGTGTGGATGGTTGCGCACGCTTCATGGTTATGCCTTCAAATGATGCGCGGCTGATTACTCAACCGGCTGCACCGGGCACCCCGCGAACTCAAGTTTCGCAGGCAGCATTTCATTTTTCATGACGACGCCGTTGGGCGCAACCCATGTTTCTTCGCCGATGTCCGCGCCATAAAACACAACACTATTCTCACCGATGGTTGCGTTGCGGCGAACGTGCACCGGCGCGAGTTTGAGCACGCGGTCTTCAAAGCTATGTGCCTGGAAGTTTGCGTTTACAGTTGCTCCGTCGGCGATGTTCAGCATGTCAGGATCAACTAGCTGAGAGAAACCGGGGCCGAGCACGACACGTCGGCCAATCTTCGCGCCCGTCGCACGCAGGAACATGTTTAGGAGCAAGGTGCCTTGCAGCAATGCGAGTGGCCCAATCGCGTAAAACTGCCACGCTACGTACAGAAAATCCCAACGACTGCACCAGCACGACCAGAGCGGATGCTGACCAGCGCGAACCCTTCCGAGCAGCATCCACTTGAGGCCGAGCACGAACAGGCACTCTGCGATGAGCGCGGCCAAGGTCAGCGCTGGCGCGATCAGGAATGCCATCCACATCCAACTGGCGTCGGCACTGAAACGCTGCATCAATACAAACCATCCGAGTGCCAAGAGTAACGGGATTGTCGGCAGAGCAAAGCGAAGTGATTCCCAAAAGACTCGTGAGACTTTGCGTATGAAACTTGGTTCGTGTGTCAAGCGCCGATCAGCCACGACT
>JBBRGG010000135.1:0-9759 GCA_038240875.1 Phycisphaerales bacterium
CAGTTCCCGTTGCGTCATACACCTTTCGCGCCATCGACGCAAGCTCGGGAGACGTGATCGGTTCCTACGCGGCGGGCACGGTTCTGCCATTGGGCATCGATGCGCCAGTAGTCGAAGAAGTCGCTCAGCGAGCAGCGGGCGCACTTGGCTGTCGCATGCTGCGGGCATGGACCATCGCGCAGCCGACGACAAACATCGAAAGTTCCTCGCGCAATCGCGAAACTTCTCGCACAAACCCAGCACCACCACCCACGCCCACTACTACCGAGCCCGTTTCTACATTGCCCGCAACAAAGGAATCAACCCTCGCGCCCGATATGGTTCCGGTCCCGCCTATTTCCCCTAACAACTAAATCGAGCAGCGCCATTTGCCCCGGTTGCCGCCGATCTCCAAAGAGCACACACTCGGACCGCGTCGAATATTGCAACCAGTAATTTGCCCTTGAATTATCCGCTATTTTCGCGCGATCTGGTTTATGTGCAACCGTGGCGGGTTTCGCTGCGCACAATATCGCATGTGTGGACGGTTCTACCTCGTCGCGCCCGTTGACCAGATCATCCGCGCCTTTGGCGTTTCGTCTTTGCTCGCACCAAAGACAGCGACCCCTCGCTTCAACATCGCGCCGCAGCAACGCATACTGATGGTTCGTAGCGCGTCAGAACCCAAAGACCATTCCAAGGATCAAGCTCGTGAACTCACGAGCGTGTCGTGGGGATTTGTGCCCGCGTGGTCCAAGTCTCCCGTCACCGCGCTCAAGACCATCAATGCACGGGCGGAATCGGCATTCGACACGCCAATGTTTCGCGATGCCATTCGCAAGCGAAGAGGGCTTGTGCCTGCAGACGGGTGGTATGAGTGGAAGACCGACGAAGCAACCGGAGCGAAGGCTCCATATTTGTTTCGCGTGCTGGACGACGCAGGGTTGCCAGCCATCTTTGCATTAGCAGCGTTGTGGGAGCGATGGGTATCACCTGATGCTGTCAGCGCAATCGAACACGAATCGTGCGCGCTCATGACTACTTCCGCGAACCAAACTTGCGCTCCAATCCACAATCGCATGCCTCTAATCCTGCCATCTAACTCTTGGCAACAGTGGCTTGATTCGCCCGCGTCTGAAGCACGCACGCTACGCGAACTTATGGTTCCCTTTCCAAGAGAGCGAATCCAAGCCACACGAGTTTCGAGCATCGTGAACAACGCTCGTAACGAACTGCCCGCGTGCATCGAGCCAGTTACAAATGAATCACTGCGTACGGTAGTAGATTGCCCGGGCACCCTCAACGAATTTATCAAAACCCATCTCGTGTTTACAAAAGCCGGACACAAAGATGCTCCTACGCGTTCCAATGACGCGCAAGGTGGCCTCTTCCACCAGGGTTGACCGCGAACTCGCGTCTGCCCCCCACTAAACTGCCCCCCACTAAACTGCCCACAACAAACACGAGTCTGTCTGTTGCCCTTTGTCATTTGCATGCCGATGATTGGGCCATGACCATTCGACCCAATCCGCCAACCGCTCCAATCACACCAACCATGCGACGCATCTTGAATCAGTCGCGCCATGCGTCTCGCGCAACTTCACGCACGCTCGCGCTCGTCGCGGGCTCACTCACGATTGCCGCGCTCACAGGGTGCACTGGCGGATATGGCCCACTGTTCAACGATCAAACTGCGTCCGAAGAGCAGTTTGTCCGAATCGATGGGAATACCGAAGATTGGCCCGGCGACGCCGTCGCAATCGCCGACGAGCATCATGTTTTCTTCCGCTTCAGCGTGCAGGGAAACCCATACTCGATCCAGGCCGCAGACAAGACCGTTGCCATCCTGCTCGATGTTGACGCCGACTCAACCACGGGCAAAAAATTGCCGGGCCGTTTATCTCGACTCGGCATCGATATGGAGATTCAAGCCTCACCCACCAAGCCAGAAGGTGGTACGGACAATGGCGTCGCGGTTATCGCGGTAGACTCTTCCGGATTCAAGCTACCCCTCGAGCGTTCAGACTTCGACGTTTCATTCGCGCCGACATACGCCGCCACTTGGTATGAAGCTCGCGTCTCGCGCACGCCAGATAACCCTGCAACGCTTCCCATCGAAGGGCTCTTATCAACCGGTACGCTCAGTGGCGTCTACGCCCTTCTTAATAACGAAGGCAAGATCGTTGGCGTTTCTGAGCCCTTTACCATCAAGCTCGGCCCAATCTGCCGTAGTGGCAAAAAACTTACGTTCGCCGTCCCCCCAAAGAAGCCCGAAGGCGGCGTTCGCATCCTTTCGTACAACGTGTTGCGAAGCGCGCCAAACAAAACGCCCGAGCCCTTCCGCCGACTCTTGAACGTGATAGACCCTGATGTCATCCTTTTCCAAGAATGGGTCGATGGCACGCCCGAAGAAATTTCTTCCTGGCTCTCCGCTGTCGATGGTGGCGCAACTTGGCAAGTTGCTAAACCCGTTGGGGGCCTCGACGTCGGCGGTGGTGTCATCGTTGCTTCCAAGTTCCCGCTCGTTAAACGCTTCGAGAAGCTGACTTCCCGAGGCAAAGCAATCCGAGCCGTCGGCGCCAGCATCGATACCCCGCTTGGCATCATGATCGCGACGAGCGTCCACCTCAAGTGCTGCGGCAAGAGCGACGGCCCCGAAGATCAACAGCGTATCACCGAAGCCCGCGCCATCAACGCCGCCACGCTCAACGCGGCCAACACCGCTCGTGCCACGGTTCGTATCATCGGCGGCGATCTCAACCTCGTAGGCACCAGGCCACCTCTTGATATCATGCGCAATGGCCTCGACGCCGACGGCTCAGACTTGGCCGTAGCCGATGCTGAAGTTCTCGGCGACTCCATCGTCGAAACCTGGACCGAAGATGGCAACACTTTCGGCCCCGGGCGACTCGATTTCATTTCCTACAGCGATGCCAGCGTCCGCGTCGTCAATCAATTCGTCTTCGACACGCGCAGGATCTCACCCGAAGCACTCGCACGCCTCGGTGTCGATGCCTTGGATAGTGCGGCAAGCGACCACCTTCCCGTTGTCATCGATATCGTTGAACGCTAAACAATCGGCCCAAAATGTACACGACCACACAAAACGCCCGCGTAACACGGGTGTCTTTCTCATGAGGCTCTTTTACTGAATGGCGATGGCTTTCAATTCAAGTATGCCATTAAGCAGTTCGCGCGAAATCGCGATCAGATCGTCCGCTTGATCGCTTCTACGATTCGTTGCGCCGTCCGTACATTGGCAAACCCGGCATCCGCGTCGATAGGCGAACGCTCGCCCGTACGAACCGCATTCAGGAACGCGGACAACTCAGCCACGATCGGCTCTTCATCATCGACGACAAGTTCCTCAATATTAACAAGCTGGTTCCACTTGAGGTTCGTCAGGTCCGAGCCGTTCACGAGCTGTTCACGCACCTCGCGCATCTGGATCTCGTTGGCGATGCGCCGGATCATGGTGCCTTGCTTCGCACCATAGTCGATCTTGATGTACGCATTCTCGCCGGTAATTCGTGTGACTCGCTCGGTCTTGAGCGCGAGCCGGCTCGCGGTGATATTGGCGACACAGCGCCCACGAGGCGAGTTAAACTCCAGCCACGCATTACACAGATCTTCGTGTTCCGTGACAACCGCGACGCCCGCCGCCCGAATGAAGTCGGGCTCTTGCCCGCCCATGAGCATGAGCACAACGTCCAGATCGTGGATCATCATGTCCATGACAACGCCAACGTCGACGCTGCGGAACGTCATCGGACTTACACGAACAACCTGAATAAATCGAGGCACGATCTCGAGCCCGGCCTTGCTCGCTCGCTGCATCGCCCGCATCACCGGATTGAATCGCTCGATGTGCCCAACCATAAGACAAGACCCAGTCGCCTCGGCTAGTTCCTTCAAGCGCTGCGCCGTCTCGACATCCCCCGCGAGTGGCTTCTCAATCAGACACGCAACGCCCGCCTTGAGAAGAGGCTCGGCAACGCGATAGTGGTGCGTCGTAGGCACCGCAATCGACACCGCATCGACGCCAAGATCAAGCAATTGCTCGACCGAATCAAGACTTTTGCAGTTGAACTGGTCCGCGATTGCTTCCCGACGATCAATGCTCGAATCCACCACGCCCACCAACTTCGAACTTGGATGACTTCCATACACGCGTGCATGATGGCGGCCCATTCGGCCAACACCGATCACGCCGCAGCGGATGGCTCGACCGTCAAATCGATCAGCTACTTGCCGATCAGCTACTTCCAGGTTCGCCATCGGCATCTGTTCGTCTACCATGGATCGTCCAGAATTTGAGGTAATAGGTGTAGGCACGCTCATGCTGGATGGGATTCGTGACATGGAAGCGAAAGCCCCCTGCTAAATGCTACAAAATGAAGGTCAAGATAAGCACGTACGCATAGACGCCTTCGTCGCGCCTGCAGATAGAGCGAGTACGATTGTGGCGTGCGCCATCGACCTCGCAGCAATGTTAGGAGTTACATCGCTTCAGCGTCGGTAAGTGCAGCGGAAAGCACGTCTTTCTTCGTAATCCCAGAGAAACGCTTGACAGCTTTGCCGCCCTTGAAGATCAGGACCGTAGGAATAGCCGTGATACCAAAGCGTGCCGCCAACTCGCGGTTCACTTCGATATCAATCTTGCCAACCTTGGCCTTGCCCGCAGACTCATCCGCGACGGCATCCACGATCGGGCCCAACGCACGACAAGGCATGCACCACTCAGCCCAAAAGTCAACCAGCACTGGCTGTGTTGACGCGATTACTTCCGCGTCAAAGTTGGCCTCGGTAAACTCGATAACGTTGCGACTTGCGCCCATGGTGCCTCCCTTGCGAATTGAGCGGCCGGCTTTCGACCGCCTACTGGTTAGTATACGCTGATCAGACCTCAACTAAACTGCCTTCGCCTTGTATCGAACCGCAGATGCCGACTCGAACAATCGAACATAGCCATTCACTAACTAACTCAACGAGCTATCTGATCCAGTGCGAGACGCAGCCAACATCGCCGACGCATTCGCCAACGTTAAAGCAGGTGACAGTCCTGCCCGAAGTGCCCGAACATGCTCCTGGACGTCGTGCACTCTATACATAGATGCCCCAAAGAGCCCGTGCGTCACAGAGAGTCCAAGAGTGCCTTCCAGCCGCTCTTGAGTCGACGAATCTCTACCCAAGCTAATCCGACCTACAAAGCTCTTGCGCGATAATGCCGAGAGAATCGGCCAACCGCACCACTCCCTCTCGCATTCCCCTTGCCCTGCCCTTTCACCTATACCTTGTTTGATTCGCGCATCCTGCGAAATACCCATCGACAAGCCTCGCGTCGCCGCGATCAGCGCAAGGTTCTGCTCCACGGTCTTCCCAAACCCAAGCCCTGGGTCCAGCATGATCCCTTCAGGCATCACTCCCGCATCAAGAGCCGCTCGTACTTGCTGCGATAAGAACCGCCGCACAACTTCGAAAACACCCGCCACATCCGTTCCCATCGGCGGAACAGCAGAATTCCTCATTCCATATTGGTCGCTGTACCGATCCGCCACAGGCAACACAGCCCGGTGCATAAGTATCACGCCACAGCCACGCTTCGCAACAAGTGGCAACATGCCCACATCGTCCGTCCCACCCGACACGTCATTGATCGCATCAGCCCCAGCATCCAGCGCGGCTCGCGCCACTGCTGCACGCGTCGTATCAATCAAGATCGGCACCGTCGCCAAGCTTTGCATGCCAGCCGCCTGAATCTCACGACTGGTCCGTATCCCTTCAATCATCGGCACAACCCGGCGAATCTGTTCCGCTTCGTCAACCCGTTCTGAACCAGGCCGCGTCGACTCGCCGCCGATGTCAATTGCGACGGCTCCCTCTTCAACCATTCGCATCGCGCTCGCGACCGCTACTTCGACCGACGTTTGCACGCTCGCGCCATGAAAGCTATCCGGCGAAACATTGAGAATGCCTACGACCGCGGGGCGTGCCAGATCACTTAGTTGTATCAATTTCTCTCGTGAAACCCGCCACACGCGATCGCTTTGCTTGGGCATAGGTCGTTCACTCGTTAAAAACAACTCCTCTGCACGCACGTGGTGCACAAGATTCAAACAGCAAGCAATCACAGTTCTCTGCCCAAAGCCACAAAGGCGATCAATCGCTCAACGCGGTGGCGCACATAGCACAGAGTCCTAAAAAAACAGCGAGACGAGGTTAGCCGTCTCGCCGAAGTGTTATATATCGAAGCTAGATCATGAGTCGTATTTCATGCACAAAAATCACTCGCGAATCAAATCAGAACGCCGGTGCAGCAGGCTCTTCATCAGGAGCGTCAGCGGGCTCTGCGTCACCGCCGCCGTTCATCCCTTCCATTGCCTTTGCGATCTCGGCGAAGGCCTTCATGTTGTCCGCTGGAATGACAATACTAAATGACATGCCTTCATCACCACTGGTCATCGCCATGCCGACAGGAGCGAGTGTCGCAGGAACCGGGAGTTCTTCTGGCCCGCCAATCATTGCGAGAAATGGCCCAACGCTATCAAGCAGAGCCTTAGTACCGAGGTAACCTTCAAAGACACGGTTCGCAGGCATGAGCGAGCGAGTGACCGTAATGGCTTCGTCGCCGCCCAGGCCTTTGCCCGACTTGGCTGCTTCGAGTGCGCTCGAGAGCAGTGGGGGATTGTTCGACATCGTGGTAACGATGCCGCCTTCAACCGCCGCCGAGAGCATGGTCAACTCCTGTGTCGGCCCGAGCATCATCGCCATGGCCTGGCCCATCATCGGATCAGAGTCCGCGCCCGGGGTGATCTTCATGGTGGACTTGTCGGCCTTCACGCCGCTCACTTCGACTACCCCTACTTCATATTTGGTTGCGAACGACCCTTCCTTGGTTTCCAAGCCGTTCATAGATTCCATCGCGGCCTTGACCTTCGCCTGAGTTCCGGCGGGGTCCTTGGTCGCTGTGTACTGAGTAGAGTTGATGAACAGGCCACCACCCATCAGCGCCATCGGGTTAAACCCGATCACCGTCGCGGTTCCTTCGATACCCTCGCCACCACCAAACAGCATCTTGCTAAGCTGCGAGCCCTCTTGGCCCTCAGCCGCGCCCAACTTCTGCAAGTTCGTCAAAATCGTGCGAATCCCTGGCGAAGTCATGTCCATCGCAATCGCCATCAAGAAAGGCGTCGCGGGAAGCTTATTCAACAACGCGCCACTGTTCCCCGAGCCAGCAAAGAAACCCGCAAGCTCCGAACCCTTGGTGAACTGAGCGCCTAGGTTAATGACGACGTTGCCACCACTCAAATTTACGCCGACAATGCCCGCAGAGCCGTCTCGGATGAAATTCTCGCCAATCTTCTTCATTTCGGCGATTTGCGCGTTGGCCTCATCACCACCACCACCGCCGCCACCCATGCCGCCCATCAAATCAGCAGGGTTAGGAATCTCGTTAAGGCCCTTTTCGAGCATGGGCTTCATCGATTGAACGTCTGCGATGATCACCATGTCCGACCGCTCGATGATGTCCCGGCCGCGCGCACCAGCACGCGCCATCAATACCTCGCGCTGCCCCTTGCTCGCTTCGTACGCCTGCACCAGTTCCTTGATGGGCGAGAGCAACGCATAGCCGTTGCCGATGTCGCGAGAAAAGCCATCTTCGCCTTTCATGTTGAGCGTGGAGACGTCCTGGGTCGCATCGCCGTCAAACCCGGCGACAAACGCCTTGTAATCAGTCACTGGCACAAACACCAGCATGTTGGGTGTTTCGCTATCGGCAGGCTCGCCATCAGCCGTCGGCATCACGGCAATCGCAACGGAGCCATCCTTTTTGATGCCCTTTGCGTTTCGCAGTTCATCAAGCTCTTTCATCGGGCCCTGATCACCCGAACCAAAGAGCTTGCCCATGCTTTCGACCTGCGTGATGAATGCGTCCATGTTGGATAGTGTGATCACGACCTGTGCATTACCAGGCACCCGGTCGGCGATCTCAGGTAACGCGGCAAACGCCGCAGGCGTGCCCGCAACCAACGCGATCAACGCCGCTAGACCCATCTTCGAGGCCTTACGCGAGTAACACGACGCAACCGTTCCGATTCGAATCGACATTCCAGGGTTCCTTTCAAGTGCCTCGGAGGTACGCCGCCGGGCGTGTGCATCCGGGCAAGTTTCAACGCAGAGATTCAACACAGATCAGTGCACGCTCAACCGCCCCAAACCCATCGTCCAAACTGATCGTCTAAACCGATCGCCAATACTAACCGCTTAAGTTGATCATACGAAACGTCAATGCTCCGCATCTTGTACGGAAACACGTAACGAGCGTTACACTCTCTTGGCGTGCACTCGAATAAACCGATTTAGTCAATCTATTCGCGTTTCGGACAGATTAGGACTTTCCTTGTGCCATCTACTGGCCAATCGATTGGCCAGTAGATAGCTCATTGATTAGCTCATAGGTTGGCCCTGAGGGTTCGCACGAGCAGGGGACGCCGTGGAAGCCGTGGGCGTTCCAGCAGTTGGAGCTGGGTTCGTACCCTCGGTTCGGACTCGTCTTGGTGAAGGTTCAATTGACGCAGACTCAAACGAAGCTGACTCAAAGGGAGCCTCTTCCTCGGCATCCCTTTCTACCTCTGCCGCGTGTTCAACCTCTTCCTCGTCCATCGAATCAACATCTAATTCGTCCTCAACTCCTTCTTCATCCTCATCCTCATCTGGAGCCGCATTCGTAAAGAGATCTTCCTCCAACGCTTCTCCTTCCGCGCCTTCTCCAGCCGTGATGCCCTTTGCACCGCCATCAACCCGAGCCGAACCATTTGGTCCACCAGTAGGCATCGGACCACTCGTATCAAGCAGCGTCGAGCCCTGCTCGCTCGCGATCTTCTTCATCAACTGCCAATTGTCGATCGTGATCAGCACGTCTCGCGCCACCGATCCCTTGTGATCCGAAATAATCCCCGCGATCCCCATCAGATCGATCAATCGGCTTGCTCGCGTATACCCAATTGCTAGCCTCCGCTGCAAGAGCGACACACTGCCACGCCGCGTCTCCAAAACGATCTCAACTGCACGTGGGAAAAGCGGATCTTCCTGTGCCGCGGCCAACGACGACGACGAATTATTCTCGCTCGCCAGTTCCTGTGCCGGCTCCTGGTCCGTTGCCGACCGCAGTTGCATCAACTGCCGCTCAAAGCTCGGCCCGGCAACATCACGCATAAACCGCACCACCCTGCGAATCTCCAAATCATCTACCAACGTTCCCTGCGCACGCGTCAACTTGCTCGACCTGGGTGAGATAAACAACATATCGCCATGGCCCAGCAACAACTCGCCACCCTTCTGATCCAGCACAATCCGCGAGTCCATCCCGCTAGCCACCTTAAACGCAACCCGGCAAGGCATGTTCGACTTAATCAGCCCAGTCACCACGTTCGCCTGTGGCCGTTGCGTAGCCAGAATCAAGTGGATTCCAACCGCGCGCGCCTTCTGCGCAATACGAATGATGTAGCTTTCCACTTCTTTATTCGTCATCATCAAGTCCGCAAGTTCATCGATGATGAACACCATATAAGGCAATTTCCGCGGGATCTTCGCCTCTTCCTCGGGCAGCTTCACACCCATCCGCTCGCGCAGATCTTCCCAGGATAGATCGTTATACGCCGAGATATCCCGACATCCCGCTTCCACGAGCAACTCATACCGCTCGTCCATCTTCGTCGTCGCCCACTCAAGGATCGCCGCCGCCTTTGACATTTCCGTCACAACCGGACACATCAAGTG
>JBBRGG010000136.1:0-9701 GCA_038240875.1 Phycisphaerales bacterium
GGCTGATCTTGCGATTCCAGAACGCGTTGATTTGGTACGCCGGGTTGGAAAGGATCAGGAAGCCACGATTCGCTTAAATGCGCGAGCAATCTTCGAGGCGACGCAACCGGACTTGTTCTTGAAGTCCAACGACCAGATCAACGTCGGTACGAATTTTTGGGCCCTGCCCCTGGCGGTTATCCGTGGTGGATTTCGCGCGAGCTATGGCTTTGGGTTCCTTTTGGACCGGAACTTCGGCAATGATCTCTTTGGCGCACCGCCGGATAACCGCGGGTTTTAACGCTGGCTTGTTTGGGGCTTGATTTAGCGCTTGACTTGGGTCATGATCGGACCGAAATCAGTGAACGATCGGTCTTTACCTTTCTACGAACACACACCTGATCCTCGACGTAATCCAAATAGATGTCCTCGTAGAGACGTAATCCAATGGTGTAGTCTCGTTCCGGTCATCAATATAAATCGCATTCATCTCGCAACCATCTTGAATCCTCGGCCTAACCAGACTCGAGACTTACCAACGAACTGACCCTTGGCAACCACCCAATCCAAGCCCGCGAAACAATTAGCGAGTAACGACATTGCGTCGTTCATGAGTCGCTTCTCGCCCGCACAGTGGGCTGGCATTGGCGTAGTCTTCCTCGCGTTTGTGGGGCTCTTCTGGGAATGGATGTATCGGCAACATCGCTTTAGCTGGACCCGCCTCGACGATTGGGGTCATGCGTACGCGATCCCGTTCATCAGCTTGTACATCCTTTGGACGGCGCGACATCGACTCGTTGCTGAGCCGATCAAGCCCTTTTGGCCAGCCTTTCCGCCGATGCTGCTTGGGGTGGCTTCGTACGTCTTTTTCATCGTTGGGATCGCGAACCACATGCTGCAAGGGTTTGCGCTGATCCTTGTGTTGGGAAGCGTGCTCCTCTTTACACTGGGGCCGCGCGCGTTTCGTCACATGTTCCTGCCGGTGGCATTTTTGTTGTTTGCGATCACGATCTCTGAACAGATTATGATCAGATTGACATTTCCGCTGCAGTTTATCGCGTCGCAAGGCGCGTATTGGATTATGAGTGCTGCGGGTACGATCTGGTCCTCGGTCTCCAGCAACGACTTCCTTGTGACGCTCAAGGGCAACACGCTCGTCGTTGATTACATGGGCAAATCGCACCCGTTGAATGTCGCTGAGGCATGCTCGGGTATGCGCATGGTCATTGCGTTTCTGTCGCTTTCCGCAGCAGTTGGGTTATTTGGCTGCAAATTCTGGTGGCAGCGGACCGCGTTACTTGTGCTTGCGACGCCGGTCGCGGTGATCTTGAACGTCTTCCGCGTCGCGCTGCTTGGGTTCTTGACGATGTACGATCCGGGCCTTGCCACAGGCGATGCACATATGATTATCGGCACGCTGCTGTTGGTGCCTGGGCTCTTTGCCTTCATGGGCCTGATGTGGATCCTGAATCGATGCATTGCTTCGAGTGATGAAACCAAGGGTGCACCCAAGGGACCAAAGAAGCCACAAACTTTAAGTGGGCCATCTGGCGGGCCACCATTGAAACCCGTCGAGAAGAAATTGCCGTCGAATACGATTTCGGCTGGAGCACAGCGTGGAGCAATGCCATGAATGAAACTTCACCAACATCAGCAACACCAGCATTGGCTTCGTCAACGGTAACCAGTGGCGTCGAAAGCGCGGCACAAAGCAGGAGCTCAACGAGACGCAAGTCTGTTATGAATCCATTTCGTTCCGTAGCAGTGTGGGCTTCGATCCTCGTGCTCGCCGGATCAGCTATCGCACTTCCCGCGACGATTAGTGCGCTTCGGCTGCGAATCGATAAAAAGCCAATCTTTCCGCAAACGGGCCTTACTGTTGAATCAATCCCGACCGAGAGCGAATCGTTTATCCGCGTCGGCACGGACGTGCGTGAAGAAGCCGAAGTTGAGTCGGTGCTGGGCACGAAGAATTATGTGACACGTGCGTACGCTGAGAAACGGCCTCGCGAAGGCAAGCCGCCCCGCGTGATCCAATTTCACGCGGCGTACTACACCGGTTCGATTGACACCGTGCCTCATGTTCCGGATCGGTGCTTCGTCGGCGGGGGCATGCAGATCGGCGAAATCCTCGGTGATTTGCCTCTCACGCTCAGTAGTGATCGCTGGCGAAATTCTTCGGGTGTCCCCGAACACCTCAAGGGCAAAATCAAGGAAGTACGCCTATCAAATGCTTACTCGGCGGCACCGGGAACGTATGTTCGCCTGCCTCGTGATGTAGAGAGCCTCAAGATGCGTTCGATGCGATTCCTGAGTGAAGGACAAACGATCTACGCCGGGTATTTTTTCATCGCCAATGGCGGGCACACGCCCCGTTCCGAAGGCGTGCGCTTGCTCGCGTTTAATCTCAACGACAAATATGCGTACTACCTGAAAGTCCAGTTCACGGTTTCCAACATCGAATCCGGCGACGACCTCACGGAGCTTGCAACCAAGTTTCTCGATGAGATGCTTGGCGAGATCATGCGCTGCGTGCCGGATTGGTCCGAAGTCGAATCGGGCGCATATCCGCTTGGAAATACCACGAATTCCATATCAACAATTTCCTCGCAAACCAGTTCCACGTCAATCAGTTCCGCGTCAATGAAGTAGCACATTGATACACACGACGCGCACACGTTGCACTAACGTGAAGCGTGTCGGCTTCAGGAGTGAGCAGAGAATGGCCCGTTCGAAGGTAAACGTAAAGTTCGTCATCCTCCTCGCGGGATGCTCCGTGGCAGCCGTCGGCGGCCTCATCGGCTTGTATTACTCGCTTGTGTACCGCTCGCCAGCCCAATACGCGACACGCGCCGATGAGAAGCTTGCCGCTGGCGACGCACGCAGCGCAATCGACCTTTATTCCAAGGCCGTGTTCAAAGAGCAGACCAATCCCGAGTGGCTAATGAAGTGGCGCGACGCGATGGTCGCATTTGTGCCCGAAGACCGCATCCGTTTCGAGAATCAGTTCGAGGAGTACAAAAACGCGGTACGCCAGCTCGCGATCATCCAGCGCGAGAACGTCAAAAACCAAGCCGATCACTTGGAACTCATGAAGCGGATGGCACAGCTCTCTGGCAACTCACCAAACGTGTGGAAGCAACTCGAAAATGATGCGAACCAGTTTCTAGAGTTCCACGCGGAATCTACGAACAACGACTGGAAAGAGCTGCTGCGGTATCGCGGGATGGCTCGTGTGCTCCAGTTGATCTCGACGCAAAATCCCGAGATCGCGGCTATTCAGGACGCAAAGAAGGATATTGAAGAAGCCATCGCCTTTGATCCTAGTGATACAGATTCGATCATTATCCTATCGGACCTGCACTACATTTTGTCCGAGCGAGCCGCTCAGGAATCACGCAAAGAAGAGGCCAGCAGGGAGCTTGCCACGAGCACTGCGGTGATCTTATCGGGGCTTGAACGCGCGCCACAAAACCCATCGTTATTGCTTGCAATGGTCCAGCGCTCGATGGACAAAGCACGTCGCGAATTGAGCGGCATGACCGACCAAAAAGTGATCCGCGAACGGTCGCTCGTTCTGCAGAAACAACTCATCCCCATGCTCGAAACCGCGAAAATAGCCGTGGTTGATGCCAAGGGTGTAGGCGTGGAAAACTCGGTTGTGATGCGGATGAAAAACTTTGAAGAAACCATCGATCCTGCGTCGCGTCTGGCGCGCACGGAAGAGATCGCGAGGCAGGCGTTGTTGGCGTCACCCACGAACGCCGAGTTGATCCAATCGCTTGCCGAGATCCTCTCCGAGCGTCCCGATCCGACCAAGCCGGGCGCGAATTTCGCCAACGCGATCACACAGATGCAGCAGGTCATTGACCTTCCAGCGAAAGGCGTCGGCCTTGACGGATTGCTTCTCTTCCAGCGTAAACGTGTCGCGACATTCCGCCAGGCACTGTGGAGCTCGCGTCGCGTCATGATGCTCATGAACGCGCCCGCTGCGGATGAAGAGTCAAAGAAGGCTGTCGCCGCCGCTCTTGTCGAGGCGCGCGATTATCGCACCAAACTTCTCGCGGTCGAGTCGGCTAGTTCGGCTGAAGCAACGCTAGTAGACGCGCATCTCGCGTTTATCGACACCGATTACCGCAAGGCCAACACTCTGCTTACCAAGTTCAACAAGGACACAAACAACACGGATCCTGATTCGTTGCTCTTGTACGCGGATGTCGCCCTCAAGCTCAATCAACCTGGTGCGGCACGCGACGCACTCATGCGCGTGATCGAACTTGACTCAAGCAACCTCATGGCGATGTTCGCCTTGGGTCAAGTCGAATTGCAACTCACGAACTTCCCCAGAGCACGCGAGATCTTCAACAGCATCCTGCGGATGATACCCGACAACGAAACCGCGAAGCGCGCGCTCGCCACCATCAGCACCATCGAAAGTGGCCAGGGAACGGTCGAAGGCACAATTGCCAATTCCGACAAGGTCGATCCAGTGATCTCGGCTCTTTCGGAAGCTGAACGTCTGGCGCGAACCGTCGAACTCGAAGCCGACGGTTTGACACAGGTTGTCGCATTGCTCCAGCGCAAAGCGGATGAGTTGAACGACGATCCTCGTCTGGTCCGCGCGCTCGCGGTGTACAAGGTTCGCAATGGCGATCGCGATGGTGCCAAGGCGTCTCTGGATCGCGCGGTCAGCAAGCATGACAAGAACCAGGAATTGCGGGCGATGCGTGCGGGTCTTGAATCGACCGATCCGATCGAGTCACAGATTGCGATGATCGAGGTGCAAGACGCGCCCGAGTTTGAGAAGCACCTCGTCAAATCCGATGTATATCGCAAAGCCAAAATGGACGACAAGTCCAAGTTGGAGCTGGATGCTGCTGAGAAGCTCGATCCAACGAACACGCGAGTGCTTGAGCTCAGGTTCATGGACGCGATTGAAAACGACAACATGGCCAAGGCACAAGAGTTGGTTGATATCGCTATCGCGCGAGATGCCGACACGCTTGGCGGATTCTCGTTCCGTGCTCGGATGCAAGCCGCTCAAAAGAAGTACGCCGAAGCAGCAAACACGATGCAGCAAGCCGTCGACCGTGGCGGCGCAGGCCCCGAGTCGTACCGTCTGCTAGGCCGTATGTACATGCTCGCCAAGCGTGGAGCAGAAGCAACCCGATCTTATGAGCAGGCGCTTCGACTTCGCCCAAACGACATCGGCACGGTGAGCGACCTGATCATTTCCCTGAGTGTCAGCGGTCGCAACGATGAGGCCCTCGCCGCGGCTCGTAGGTATGAGCGCATCGGCCGTGGCGATCGTTCGTTCCTCGATCTTTGGCTTGACCTCGAAGCTGGCGTGGGCATCCGCGCGATTGCCATCAGCGAACGCGAACGAATTCTACGTTCCACGCCCGATGACCGCGCGAACAATATCTCGCTCATAGGCCTTTACATCACTTCCGAAAGCTGGAGCAACGCACGCGCGCTGATTGATCGCGTTCGTTCAAAGACCGATGGTCTCGACATCGTCTTCCTCGATGCTTCCTGGCACTGGGCACAAAAAGACGAAACCAAGTCTCGTGCGGCGTTCGACGCGTACATTGCCAATCTCGGCGCCGACAACAAGGAAGTTCGTCCGTTCCTGGTCTACGCCCAATTCCTTTCGGAACGTAACGACCTTCCCGGGGCCTTTGCAATCCTTGAAAAGGCTCGCCCGCTCCAGAACCCAAAGACTCTCGAAGTTGACCGCTCGCTCGTAAGCCTGGGCATGGCGACGAATCGCAACGATGAGGCGATCGCGGCGTGCCGACGCGTGGTCGATGGCAAGGCGGACACCGAGGAACAGACCTATCGCAAGCAACTCATCAGTTTGTTACAGGCAACGAACAAGCTGGACGAGGCGGACGTGGAACTTGCCAAACTGCCGCAAGGCCGCGACAGCGACGTCGATTCGATGTTGCTACGCGCAGAAAGCGCGACGCGTCGAGACGATGCTGCGGGCAACAAGCGGATCCTTGACGAAGCCGTGGCCAACTTCCCCAATGATTCACGCGTATTTTTGGCGCGTGGCCAGCTACTCCTCAACTCGCGTGATACAGCTCGCGATTCGGTCGAAGACTTTTCTCGCGCGATCCAGCTTCGTCCCGATCTTGCTCGCGCGTTCCAGTTGCGTGCTGTTGCGCATTCAATGATCGGCAACACGAACGAAGCCCTCAACGACCTCGAAGCCGCGCTGCGATCTGATCCAAGCGATAACAACCTCTTCTTCGGCGTGGTCTCCGACATGCTCCGCCAGAAGCAGTTAGCGCGAGCACAAAAAGTCGCCGAGCAGGTCCTTGCGCTGCGTCCGCCATCGATTCCCGTCCTCGTGCAATTGGGGGACATCTATCGCTCGTTCTTCGAGCACGACGCCGCTTCGCGGATGTACCGCAGGGCATGGGACTTGGACACGGAAAAGAGTAACGCACTTGCACAGCGCATGCTTGATTCGATGATGGAGCAAAAACCTCAGAAGGTTCAGGAAGCGGACATCTTCCTCCGCAGCTTGGGTACGGAAAAAATCAGCAAAAACCCAGGCTTCCTGATGTCTGGTGCTCGTATCAAAAAAGCGCAGAATGACATGCGCACCGCCGGTGTGTTCGCTATTCAGGCGGTCAAGCTACTCGACGCCAATGAACCTGGGCTTATGATGGCGTGGTTCCAAGACATGCGTCGCTTGCAGGACGACCGCAAGCGTCTGATCTCATTCTTGCAGACCACCGAAGACATTGGTATCACGCCCGAGTGGATCAATTATTTCCTGGGACGTTTGTACGTTGACGTCACACCGGCCAAGGATGCGGGTGCGCAGCCCGTATTTGATGCGGCGGACATGTCACGTGGTGAAGAAATTTTGAATCGCCTCACCCAAGACGCGCAGAGCGTTCCAGTCAAGAACCTTTCGATTCGAGCTTTAGGTGAGAGCAAGTTTCTTCGGCGTGACTTTGCCGGGTCTACCCAAGTCTTCAAGCGTGGCACCGAGATGTTCCCAGACGACTGGGAACTTAAAAACAACCTAGCCTTCATATTGACCAAGTATCTGGGCAAGGCCGATGAAGCCTTGCCTTACTCCGAAGCTGCCAATGCTGCGAGCGTGAACAGCCCGGAAGTATTGGACACCCTCGGCCTGATCTACACCAAGCTCAATCGCTGTGAAGAGGCTCTCGAGCCGCTTCGCCGTGCGAGGTTGTTGTCGCGCAACACTGCAAATCTGGTGTCCATCACGGCTCACCAGGCCGAGGCGCTGTGGTGCACGAACCGCAAGGAGGATGCTCGCACCACTCTGAAAGAGGCCCGTGATCTTGCTGCTGCAAATCCCGACGCAATCGAGTATGAACTCCGCGACGAACTCAACCGCTTGGAAGAAGTCATGCGCTAGGCATCAGCGAGGCGCGTTCGGCGCGAGGTATTCAGTTTCGTGGTTTCAAGCATCGGCTGAGTTAATACTCAGCTAGTTTCTTCTGCGACCGCGCGTTGTCCTCGCACGCGTACATGTTTCTGAGATTGTTAACTCAGCACACGGCTGTGTGCTGCCGGACTGTGAACGTAGATCTATGTGTTGTTCCATCTGTACATTATCCAAGTTTATTGTTTTTACAAACCAAGTATTCTTAGTGCAAGTTCCGCAATTCTAACTCGAAGAAGGCGTGGGAAGCGGTAGCGTTGCCCAATCATCCAAACATACACCAAGTTTTGCCATCTCTTCATACTCAAGTTTGCAACCGCGTCGAACGAAGCAAAGGTTTGGCACGTATCGGACCGAAGTGGTAGAGGCTCGTTTGAGTTTTATATGGAATTGGGGCGTATGTTTCCAATCTGATATTTGCTGGAGAAATAACAGACTGTGTCCAAACCTGCTAGAAAAAAGTTGTACTGACTGCCTGAATTGACTTTCTGAATTGATTCGCTGGTCTGAGTTTATGACTTAAACATATTCCCAAAGACGGTGTGGCTACACCAAAGACCACACAGCATTGCACAACACTATTGATCCAGATCGCCGGGACCATCCAACCATGACAAGCGTTCCCAACACAGCCCCGCCCGTTCTGACGCGAACCCAGCCCGGCAATCCTACCGGCGGCTTGATTGCTCCTTCGGCTCAACCCGCTACGACTGCTGGTCAACTCTCGACGCTTGATCCAATCAAGCTCTTCAATCGCCACAAGTGGCTTTTAGGCGCTGCTGCTATTGCGGGAATTGGCCTTGGAATCGCCGCACACTATGTGCTGCGTGCTACGTATCCTGTGTGGCGTCCGGCCGCGTTGTACACCGTACTTCCCCCGATCGTCAGCGCGGGCGTCGATCCGGCAACCGCGACCAACGAAATCGAAATGAATCGGTTTATGCAGACGCAGACGCGCCTCATGACCTCCGATACTGTGTTCCTTCGCGTGACCGAAGATCCTGACCTTACGCGAAACGCTCCAGAATGGAGCAAGTCTTTCATGGAAGGCGGTCGAATCAACACGATTCGCGCCCTTGAGCAGCTTAAGAAAACCGTTTCCGCGCGCGTAATCCCATCTACCACGCTCATCGAGATCTCCGCAACCAGCAAGTACAAGATCGACGCGACTGCAATCGTTGAGCTCGTGCGCGAAAAGTACGAAGAACGTACACGTGAAACCTCGCGCTCGCTGATTGATAACCAAACCCGCGAGCTCGAACGCCAGGTGAAGCGTACCGACGACGAAATCTCGCGGCTTCAACGCGCGCGTGAAGAGCTCATGCGTCGAGACAACCTCGACAGCGTCGACGACCGAGCCGAGGCGACTCTTGTCCAGCTCTCGCAGACCAACTCCGAGCTGATCGTTGTCAGCCAGAATCTCCAGCAGTTGATGACGCAGCGTGAACAGCTCGAAGCCGACCGCAACTCGCCAGCGCAGATCCCCTTTAGTGATTCACTACGAGCCGAGGTAGATCGTGAACCTTTGATCCTTCAGTCCAAAGGCCAGCTCGCTAGCCTCGAAGCCGATCGTCAAGGCCTTCGCAACCAGGGCATCAGCCCCAACCACCGCACCTTCGTCCGTATCGAGGCTGCAATCAAGGGCCAGGAACAGACCATCGAAGAAAGCCGTCAACGCCTTCTTCGTCAGCGTTTTGATGGCCAGCTTGATTCGGTGATTCGCGCGCAAGGCCAACTCACCGCCCAGCGTGCGCAACTCGCGGAGCAAGCCAACACGTTGCAGCTTCGTCTGACCGACCTCACTCGCTTGATCTCGCAGCTCAGAGACATCGACTCGCAGATCAACTCGACCGTCAACACTCGTGGCCTTTTCCAGGGCCAGCTCATCACGCTTCAAGGCGTTGCTGGCTTGGCGCAATCAACCCGCATCATCCTGTTCCAGAGGGAAACGCCACCCAACTCGCTGGCCTTCCCCAAGCTCGCCTTCATGATTCCTGCTGGCCTGCTCTTGACCGTTGGCCTTGTTGGAGGCTTGGTTTTGGTCCGTGAAATCCTTGACCAGCGCGTCAAAGGCCCCAGCGACATCACCATCATTCCTCGTACACGTTTGCTTGGCTGGATCCCGCTCGCGAGCGAAGATCCCTCCGGCGAAGGCGCGGTCGAGACCGCGGTGCGCGATCGGCCCAACGGCATCGTCGCCGAATCTGGACGTCAGCTCCGCTCTGCGATCGAGAAGCGTGTTGGCGGAGCGGTGTGCCAGACGTTGCTGGTCGTCGCGGGGATGCCC
>JBBRGG010000137.1:0-9637 GCA_038240875.1 Phycisphaerales bacterium
TCAACACTTGAGCAAGCGGCTCACTTGCCGCGACTGTGCCGAATTTCTCGGTGAATACATCGAGGGTGCGTTACCTGTATTCCAGCAGATTGAACTGGAAAGGCATTTGCGGTTGTGCCCGCCTTGCGTAACTTTTATTGAGCAATACAAAAAGACAATCGAGCTCTCTCGTGAATCCTTGTGCACGGAATCTGCGACCATGCCTGCGGTTGAGTGCCCCGAAGCGCTTATCCAAGCTATTCTCGCGGCCCGCGCCAAGCATGCATGATGTTGTAAAGCATGACATTTCGTAAGCACGATATTTTATAAAGCATATGTCCTCTCAATATAGATAATGTGACTTTGCGATGGGCTCTGCACCGGCTATCAGCAACAAACGTGGTATACTCGGCTCATGTCCGGGGCTTGTGATAAACTGAGCAAGACGAGCAAAGGCACAAAACGTGCACAAAGTAATCAGCAGATCGATTCGACACAGATCGATTCTGTACCAATCGTTCTAGCTAATCCGGTCAAATCTCAATTACCCGATTCCAACCTGCGCGATTCCCACCGAATCGAAGCAAAGCCGCTTAACAGGCAACTAGATGGGTATCACTCACACGATTCGAATCCACCAGTCAGCACTCCCTTCACATCTCATGACACACTTTGGCAAGGCAGCAGCTTACCGAGCGTCGAATCAGCGGTGGTGGTGTTTGATTCCAATGGCGTGATTCGCTTTGCCACCAAGTCTGCCGAAAGCGTCCTTGGCGTGCAATTGGTTCTTAATGCGCGCATTCAAGCCTCCAAATCCGACACCATCGCGTCGCGCTTTGTTGAAGTAATCCAAGATCGTCGGCGCGTCGCGATGAAAGCTATCGAAGCATCGAGTCAGAGCTCATTCGACGACCAAATCTGCATACTAGATCCTACGTCAGGGCTTCCGGTTCTTGTGTGCAGGTTTGCGATTGCGGCCGATGGCACCACCGCGTGCACCCTGATGGATTCCGCGGAACACAGGCGAGTGTCATATATCGCGCAATCTGTCGACAACCGCTTGCGTCATGTTCAGAAAATGGAAGCCTTGGGCCAGCTTGCTTCGGGAGTCGCCCACGATTTCAATAACTTGCTAACTGCGATCCGTGGCCATGTGTCGCTCGCACGCTCAACACTTCCCAAACGCCATCCAGCAATTGAGAATCTTGGGCATGTCGAGCAAGCCGCCGCACAAGCCGCAGGCGTGGTCAACGCGCTCATGACCTTTGGGCGCGGTGCACCAGGATTTAGCAGGACCATTCCAGCAAGGCAGATCGTCGATGCAGTCGAAGGGATGTTCCGCCGAACGATCTCCCCGCGGATCAATTTCGAAGTGCGGTACACGAGTGAAACCGAATTGTTCGTCAATGCCGATCCTCACTTGATCCAACAAGCACTCCTGAATCTACTGATCAACGCACGTGATGCGATCAGCGAACGGCTGAGCATCGAGCACGAGCCAGGTTCGCCATCACGTGGTTCGCCATCACGTGGTTCGTCATCACGCAGTACGTCGTCACGAGGTTCGCCAAAGCCAGCCGATGTATATAGCCTCCCGTATATAGGTACTATTACCCTTTCAATCGAGCACGATGCAGATGCGGCACGCGTGTTGTTCGTCGTCGCGGACAATGGCACAGGCATTTCTCCCGAACACCTTGCACGCATCTTTGAGCCCTTCTTCACCACCAAGCCACGCGGCCAGGGAACGGGCCTGGGGCTCTCGATCGTTCACGCGATCGTCGCTGAACACTCAGGCACGATCGACGTCGATTCAACATCAGGCATCGGCACCACCTTCACCATTCGATTGCTTGCAAGCTCCGATACCACTGAGCCAAGATCCTCGCTCCAGACCATCGCGCGAGAAACCAGATACTCGGGCACAGCCTTGGTCGTCGAGCCAAACCAGTTGGTCCGTGGCCTGATAGTCTCGATGCTCGAAAGCATCGGCTTTACCACGCGCACCGCACACGACGGCAAACAAGCAATCGCAGCACTGAAAGTCGAACGGCAGATCACACTCGCCGTCATTGCTCATCATCTTTCCGGTACCGACGTTGGCACGCTGCTCAAGGCCTTTCGCGAGACTTCGCCCACGCTTGCCTGCTTAATTATTTCCAATGATGATGAATTGCCTGTTGACATCAAGCACTTGTCCTCGATTGTGTTGATCAAGAAGCCATTCGATGTTATGGATTTCTCTGCTGCGATTGCACACTTGAGTCAGCTTGGCAGTACACTGAACATCGCAGTATCTACTTCTTCGCTCAAAGATACCGTCGAACGTGCCCATATCGAGTCCATGCCCGCACGGATTCCCGCAGCGGAAGGAGGCGTCAATTGAACGCGTCCATGCAGACTGTTACCGTTGTCCTGGCCGATGACCATACTCTTTTGCGTCGCGCTTTCGCGCAGATGCTCATGAAAACGACATCGGTCGTGGTCTGTGCCGACGTTGCGACGACTGACGAAGCCATCGATGCATGCATCCGGTTCCTCCCGACAGTGGTTGTGCTGGATATCGATATCCAAGGCGTCGATCCCTTCGAGGCCGCGCGCATTATCCGAACACGAAGCCCGCGCACCAACGTGCTCTTCCTCTCCGCGTTTACGCAAGATCGGTTCATCGAAGCCGCGCTCGATGTGGGCGCGCTTGGGTACATCACCAAGAGCGAGCCGCCCGAAATTGCCATCGAAGCAATCTTGACGGTTGCGGAGGGGAAGGTCTACTTCTCCCAGAAGGTTCAGTCGCGCATAGTGATTTGTGCCGACGGCGCACGATTGAAAGTGGAGTCGGCTACACGCGCCAGCACGCTCACCATTCGCGAGCTCGAAGTTCTTCGCTACATCGCCAAGGGCATGTCCAAAAAGGATGTCGCTCGTCTCATGCACCTCTCGATCAAGACCATTGAGAATCACACGGCCAACATCATGCGACGCCTCGACATCCACGATCGTGTCGAGCTCGCTCGCTTTGCCATCCGCGAACGCATCGTTGAAGCCTGACCGTCGAGAATTGAGAGTGGCTGTAGTCCTTGTAACGCAGGCCAATGCCTTTAACTAGGTAACAGGCTGTCCACAATGCAGTGAAAGATAAAATTTGATCATTTATTGCCCAAGCTATGGCACGTTAGTAATTTGTTAGAATTTATTTGCCAAGACTTTATTTGCAATGTCGCACGATGTCAGAAGGTTGCAAGTGCCTTGATTCCACAAATTTGTGTATGAATTCGCCTTGTAGCCCACACACAGATGGATTTTTCCAAGCGTATTCCCGGTCTGAATAAGCATTACATCAGGAATCTAGCACGTAAAGGCACAAATACACCTCTGCACGTCCCCTGTACGTTTGCTACGATATGTCCTGCGAAGTGTTGTTCTTCGCGCAACATCGCCGCCTTGGGGTACGGTCCTCGTCGCAAAAATGAACGATGTTGTCACATCTGAAACCGGTATCTGGTGCATGTCAATCGAAACCAGTCAGGCGGCCAAGCTTGTCTGCACCAAAGTGTCGGAGAGGACCCCTGTTCAGAGAGGAATCTTGTATGGCAAAGTCTCTACGTTCTAGCAAGCAGCGCGCCGGTGAGGGGCCGTCGTGGCTCGACGCTGGATTCGGACCTCGGCTTGCTTCTTCGCGGCCCGAACTTATTTCCCGTGTCAGTCCCGCACAGCATCGTGTTCTCGAGTTGCTCCTCACCGGATTGACCGAACCCGAGATTGCTATCAAGATCGATCGCTCGCGACACACAGTCCACGATCACACCAAGGCAATCTACGCCTCGCTCGGTGTTCGCTCGCGTGTCGAGCTCGTCCTGATATTCGCGCATCCAAAGCTCGTGTAATTGCCTCGTAGGTAACAACTTGCGTGAGCGTTTGGCGTGAGCGTTTGGCGTGAGCGTCTGGCGTGGGCTCGCCGCGTGTCGTCAAGTCTCAACCAACGTCGATACACGTGCTGCTTAATCAAAAATCCAAATAGCTGTTGCGCGCACCTACCTAAGTAGATCCGCACGTATAAAACGCTGTCTTAACGGATCGACGCGTTTAGCTATTCCCTGCCCATCGTTGGGGCATTTATGTTCATTTACATAAGCGGTTGGTGCTGCGCGAATGAAGCTGTATTCACAACTTTGTGCGAGGTAGTATCGCGATAAGCCTGTGAATGGCAACAAAATTCAGTTGCTAGGCCCGGAAGATTTAGTCCACAAGAAAGTTCCCCCTGCAAGCGGGGCGGGCGTTGCATTCATCGCTGGCGTACTTCGAGAGTTTCAAGGATCCGATCAGCGACTTCGATCCCGCTTTGAAGTGCACCTTCCATATATCCCACAAAGGCGTGAGTGCAATGCTCGCCTGCAAAGTGGAGACCGTCGTATCCCGTGTGCAACGCTGCGCCGCTCGCCATCAGTTCGCCGGGCGCGGGGAAGGAATAGCTCGCCTTTGTGTATTTGAAACCAGGCCAATCCATAAATCGGGTCTTGATCACTTCCTCTTTGTACCCCGGGTAGAGCTCTTCGAGTTCCCCCGAATACCGCGCGGCACGCTCGACCGCGGGAAGCTCGATGGCGACTTTCGCGTCGCTCCCGCCCGAGAAAGCATTCAGAACCCACGGGTCGCCTTGGCGCGAGGTCTGGTTGTCGGTACTGTGCCAAGTGAGGTTGACCATGCCATCGCGAAGCGAGTCCGGCGCGAGGCCATTGCGCAACCAGACTTTGCTCTTGAGCACGCTTAGAAACTTGACGTTCATTCCCATCTGTGGCCCACTTGCCAGCTCTTCAGGTACATCAAACTCAATATCTTTCCAGACCGTTGGCGGCACCGCAAGCACCACCGAATCCGCATCAAAGACGGTGCCCGCGGCATGCACGCGCAGCCTTGGGCTTCCAGGCTTTGTCGCCGCAAGCCGTTCTATTTTATTTACTGGCGCGTTAGTGAATAGACCTCGGGACGACGACCTCGCGCTTTGGAATTGCTTTGCCAGTGCGAGAGCGAGCTCGTTATTTCCTTCGGCACAGCGGTACACCTCTGACTCGGTCCAGTACTGTTCGAGCCCGCCACCCTTGACCGCTGCAAGATTTGCAAGATACGACTGCTTCGGCGTATCAACCCCATTGTCAGCACGCATCTGCGCATCGAGCACGGCTACTTCAAGATCGCTGAGCCCAAGCCCTTCGAGCCACGCGCGAAGCGAGAGGGCATCAAGGGCCGCTGCACTTTCGCTGAGCCAGGGCTTCTCGGCGTTGATCGCCGCAGCGTCGTTGGTCATGCGCTTAAACGCGTGTTCCGCGGCTTCCCAAAGCGCTTCGGCTTGCTTGGCGGAAATAGCCTTCCCATTCATAATCACGGGCGTGTCGCCCGCTTCAGAAGTGACATCGCGCAGAGTGAGCCCGAAGCGTTTGGCGTAGACAAGCCACGTGGGGTGATTGCTGCCGATGAGCTCGCCGCCTCCTTCAACGACGCGGTTCTGTGCAAGCGCGGTTTCGCCCTTGAACGTCAGCACGCGACCACCCACGCGCGGCCCGGCTTCGAGGATCGTCACGTCGCACATCTGCGCGGCCAAGCGGTCCGCGCACGATAACCCGGAAAAACCAGCACCAATCACGATGACCTTCGCCGGCTCCGCTTGCTTGTCTCGCGCTTGAGCCACAGTAGA
This sequence comes from Phycisphaerales bacterium, assembly GCA_038240875.1. Lineage (GTDB taxonomy): Bacteria > Planctomycetota > Phycisphaerae > Phycisphaerales > UBA1924 > JBBRGG01. Next base: position 5,669 of record JBBRGG010000137.1, read on the forward strand.
CATTGGCCCCAAAAGACTAAAGGCAGCCGCGGCGGCAGCGGAAGATTTCAGCGCTTCACGGCGCGAGATAGCAGCGCGTTCGGGGTCGTGCTTGCGGATCAGTTGAGCTATTAGTGGAGGTGCCATGCGCACAATATAGCAAAAATGTGCGGGCATGAACGTAACCGATCAAACTCACTTTCCCTTAGCCAATTCTTCAGCGAGGGCCGCCGAGAAGATCCGGGGAAGCAGGTTCTCGTTCGCAACCTTCCAGGTACCAACGAGTTTGCCGTTGACGTAAATCATGGGCACAGAGCGCAGCCCAATTCCCATCGCGGCTCGCGCCTGGCTGGTAATCGCATCGGTCACGAACCCTTGTTGCATCGCGTCGGCGAGCTGCGCCGCATCAAGCCCAAGCCCCGGAGCCGCGGCGTTCAACGCTTCTACTGAGTATGTCGTTTGGTTTAACATCAACCAATCGTGCATCGCCCAAAAAGATTCGCTGCCACCGAGTATGTCCGCGGCTTCAGCGGCTCGAACCGCGGAGCACGCCTTGGGATACGCCGTGCGCTGCGTGCTGGGGTTGCAGGATTGATCAACCGGGAAGGGCGCGAAGAAATATTGAATAACCAGCGAATCACGCGTGCGTTCACCCGCGGGCAATTTGGCAAACTGGCGGCAGATCGCGTCCGCTTCAGCCGTGCTTTTGTCTTGATAGTCGCCGATGATCATTACCTTGACCAGCGCGTCGGCGGGGCCGACGGTGCGCTTGGTCAGGCTGACCGGAAGTGTTGTCAGCGGTGCGGTCCGCCAATCTTCGAAAAACTTATCCGCGGCGGTGGGGGGGATGTCGTTGTCAGGGCCGAAAGCGAGCGGATCAGTCGCAAGGACTTCCATTACAGTGCGCGTGAGGGCTTGGGGCGCGGTCCAGCCTCGAAGCTCGACGCCATTGATGAAGATCATCGGCGTGCGACGCAAGCCATAGTACATGGCGAGGTCGATGTCCTGTGTCACCATCGACTGCGCTTCGATGCCGGTCATCACGCGAAGAAACGACTGCTGTTCAAAGCCTAGCTCTTTGAGCCCTACGTTGAGTTCGGCGTCGGTGAATGAGCCTGAGCGCGCGAAGAGCCATGTGTGCATTTTCCAGAAGCCGTTGACACCTTGAAGTCGGCCAGCGGCTTCGGCTGCTCGTGCTGCCCAGCAGGAGTTTGGTTGCGGGTTGTTGGGTACGTTGGGATTGCACACGTTGGAGAGAGGAAAGTAGCGGATGCCTACGGAGATGTCGGGTGTAGATGCCATGAGCGTGGCAAGCTCTTGCTCGATGATCTTGCAGTCGGGACATTGATAAGAGGTAAAGAGCACGATGCGGACCTTGGCTCTTTCTGGGCCGAAGCGCCAGCGCCCGGTCAAAGGCTCGATCTTGACTGCGGCTTGGTCAGTGATTACATTTGCGGCTAGAGTTGATGTGGGAGTTGGAGCTGGATTCGCATTTGCAACTAGAGGCGTAGTTGACGCAGGAGTTGGCGCAGGCTGAGCACCTTGCTGTTGAATCGGCGGCACTATCTGTTTCGCGCCCGCAGACGTGCCCGCAGACGTGCCCGCCGATGCTCCTGTTGATCGAGTCATGTTCGCAAGCGATTGCGCCCGCTCTTGCTCGGCGATCACATTGGCCTTTGCACGCACGCCACTCTCCACGACGCCCAGCACAATCGACGAGACTAGCGTGACCACGATCAGCGTAACCAACGCGAAGGTGGCGCGAGGGAGCGCTTTATCGCGCGCTGAAGCATTTGATTCGACTGATGATTGAGCAGCCGATTTAGCCTTGGCTTTGCGTGCCAGCTCAACAGCGATCAGGAATAGCGCGTTCCCCGCGTGCGTTGCCAGGCAATAAAGGCAAAGCGCATCGAACGCGAACATGATGCCGATATAGACCAGCGAGATGCCGAATCCGGCGCGAACAACCCATGCGAACCAAGAGGGTGCTCGTCCCGCGAACGAGATCCACGCCGCCAAAAAACCTAGAAACACGGCAACTCCCACAAACGACACGGGCCAATTGGTGCCTGGTACTTTGCCCATCGGGCCTTTGGTTGCTTTGTCGCACGCATCGCCGATGCCACACCCGGCAAGCTGGATCCCTCCAAGGTGATGCAGCGCGAGCGATGATGACGCGCCCAGTGCAATCAAGCACGCGATCACGCCCAACATAAAGATCCCTATGGGCACGCGTGGCGTGTTGCTGGGCAAACTCGCGTTGAAATTCGTAGTTGAAACCGCATTGGTACGTGCGGTGGAAGCTGTTCGTGATGCGTCTTTCGGTGTGGCCATGGGAAGTTGATTCTCGTAGTGTGCTACCGCGATCGATTGATCAAAGAAATCAGCGATGAAGTATGTTTGTCTACATCATGATTGTACAGGCTCGTTCCTATCGGCCAAATTGGCCTCGTCAAACAAAGCGGATCTTCATGCAGATCAAGCCTTCGAGCAGACCAGCTTTGTCGTTCGCCGCTGCGAGGTTCGCCGCGATCTCCTCTGCCAACTCGAGGCCAACGTGAGCGCCTCGTGCAAAGGTGCGGTCCTTCGCGCGGTCGGACCCGCTGCGTTCGAGTTCCTCAAGTTCAAGCTCTTCTGCGTCGAGGCTTTGCACATTGAGGCTTTGAACTACCAGACTTTCATGCGAATCTCCATCGACATATCCAAGCGAAATGTCGCTCGCGGGCGAAGGTTCTTCCGCGTGCTGCACATAACCGCGACAATCTGCTTCGATGGTGATCGCTTTGCCGCTAAACCGAACGTGAGCCGTAGCGATATTCTGCGTGTGCGAACGATCAAGCCCATCTGCCACGCGCAAGATCGCGGCAAGCCGTGCGACCAATGCACGATCGGAATTGGATAACGCTGCAAATGTTCGATGCTTCTCACTCGGCTCGGCTCGCCGGTGATATCGGGCAACCTCCGCGATCACATTGATCTCACGAGGCGTAAACCCGGGCAAGTCGCCATGCAGGATCATCACCTGTGAATGCTTGTGATGGCGCTCGTACGAAACCAGCACGCCAACATCATGCAACAACGCGGCGGCATGCAACAACTCGCGTTCGCGCGGGTCGCTGCCCAGCCCAGGAACCAACGAGCTCGTCGTAGCGAACTGGTCAAAGAGCATGAGCGCAAGCCCCGCGACATGCTCGCTATGCGCTCGTTCAAATCGGCAGCGGTACGCGAATGTACGCACGCCCGCGACCCTTGCCTCGGGTCCGGCGTCGCGTCCGACACCAAGCCGCGTAGCCAACAATTCCTCGATCACGCGCAGCACCAGCCCATCACGAACGCCGCCGGGATGGACGTGCATGTGCGTCGCGCCGACATGTTTCATCAGGCGTTCAACAACGCAAAACCCAGCGATGATGATGTCGGCACGATCACTGGGAAGTCCCGGCACGCGCAGGCGCTGAGCAAGCGGGATCGACCGCAAGTGCGCGATCAACTCTTTGATCTGTTGACGACTGACCGGGGCCATCGTAGTGAGTGCCGAGCTGTTGCGATCGATAAGCACGCCTCGCGCCGCAACGGCCAGCGTCATCAGAGTACTAAATGTCCCGCCACACCCGATCATGATCGAAGGCGGTTCGCCATGAGTGTGCACACGTTTCTTGATCATGCGCGAAGCGGTCTGCTTCATGTCGTTGAAGCGTGCGCCAGCAGCGGCTTCGGCACCGCCAAACTGCTCGGTCAATCGCACCGCGCCCAAAGGCATCGATTCGTTCGCGACGATCACGCCTCCATCCGACACGACTACTTCGAGGCTACCCCCGCCGATGTCCGCGACGCAGCATCGACCAATCGAGAGGTCAAACGCTCGCGCGACCGAACGGTGCACGAGCCGCCCCTCGTCGCGAGCGGAAATGATTTCAAGGCGAAGCCCGGTTCGATCGAGCACGAGCGAACGAAAGTCTGCACCGTTGCTTGCCTCGCGGACCGCCGCTG
>JBBRGG010000138.1:0-9494 GCA_038240875.1 Phycisphaerales bacterium
AAACCCAGGCACAGGCCGCACATCATCATTGATCGAAACGATCAACCGCTCCTTTGACAGCCCGCCCCGCACCGCGCTCAGCGCCCGATTCCGCGCCACCATATATCCATCCCGCGGCCCCTCCACCACGCGCACCGCCAAGTTTGGCCACGCCACAGCCGCTCGCTCGCACACCTTCCGCGAAGCATCATCCGGCCCATCGAGCGACACGATCACTTCTACGGCAGGCACAAGCACACCGCCGCTCGCTCCAACAAAGGTTTGCCGCGCAAGGTGTGATAGGCACGTCGCCAATTCATTCGCGCGATCGCGCGTAGGAATCAAGACCGATACAGATTCAATCGGGGGCATAACAGCATTCGTATTGATAGCCAATTCTCTCGTCATGGCAGGTGTTGCTTGTCTCAATCAATCCGCGCAGCAAACTCTCTCGCAGTAACTCTCGCACAAACTCGCCCAAATACTCGCCCAATAACTCGCCCAATAACTCGCGCCTGGAATATTGACACGTTGACCATACGGCCGCACACCGATCACTGCGCACCTTCCAACGCACCCACACGCCGCGCCCAACCCCTTCACCTCACACTCCCTCGCGGCGGCACTACCACATCCAAAGGCACCTTATTTGTATCCCCTGCCGACCGTATTGCTGGCGCCGGATCACTCAACTTCTGCATGTGCCGCGTTCCAACCGCTGTTACCAACGCCTGCGCCGCCGTAAGCCCCAACACTACTGCCAACTGAACCCTTGGCCAAATCTTTCGCATGCTGGTAAACGGAAACCGCCACCGGATCGCAAGCCCATCATTGCCCAGCGTGCTCGCCGCCGACAACGCCACCACGACCAACGCCAAAGGCTCCAAATACCTCGGCCAAAGCTCGCTCCCCGCCGCTACTGCAGCAGTACACCCAAGCACCATCGCCACAATCACAAGCCGCTCCGCCCAGGTCCGCCACGCCTTGAGCCACCCCACCATAGCCCACGCCCCAATCACCGCCAACACCACCAGCACCACGCTGGTATGCCCCGCAACCACAGGCGTTACCTTCATCACATTCCAAAGCCCCGTCCATCGCCCGGCATCAATATCATAATTCGTCGCAGGCACAATCGACGCGACCAACGCAATAGCAGTCGCCACACCAAACGCCCACTGCCCCTTCCAAAATCCCTGCCGCCACACGCGCACAACACTCGGCACCAGAATCGGCAATAGAAACAGCGAATACGCACCGATCAATGCCAACATCATCCCCAGCGCCGCAGGGCTGGTTCCCTGATGCTGAAACTGAAACCGATACGGCGTGAGCCCGCCCCACAAATCCACAAACCACTTCAACTCAATTGCCGCAGGCACAGTCGCCGCCACGCACACGCCCGCACACAGCACCCGCCGAGCAAGATCCTGAACACCTGGCTCGCCAGTGGCTTTGTTCACATCGCCAAACAACGCGACCAATGCGCCACGCAGCGACATCGAGCCGTCATCTTCATACGCTCTTTGGCTGCCTAGTTGCCCGCCAATATGCCCACCCAATTGCCCACCAAAGAGCCAACCCGCGAGCCACACCACACCCGCGACCCACGCATGGCTTTGCCTAAAAAATACCACCGCCGCTACGAGCACACCAGCGAACACAATCCAAAGCAACGCACGCCTCGCGCGCGCTCTCGCAGCAGTTCCTGTACCAGCCCCCCCACGTGAAACCACTCCCAGCGCGAGCACGCACACCACGAGCACGCCCAGCCACCCGGCGTTATCTGGCAACAGCCACGCCCCACTCTGAAACACGTACATCGAGCAACCCAAAGGCAGCGCGAGCGCCGCCCCAAATACCCATGACTGCTCCACAAACGTGTCTGCGCGCACCCGCCCAATCCGCTTCGCGCACGCATATGCGAGCAACCCAATCAGCATCGCGCCAATCGCCGCCGACCCAGCTTGCAGAATGGCAGTCTGTTCGCCAAACACGCGCGAAAGTGCCGCAAGCACAACGTGATACCCAGGTGTGGTCGCCGAGTAGTAATCATAAAAATCAAACGTTGGAAACTGCGAAGCAAACAACCGAATCGTCGGCTCGTGATAGTGCATCTGGTCGTACGCCGCCCGCGTCGGTATCCGCCCGCTGGCGATTGCCGCCGCACACACAACCGCAAATAACAAGCCAGCAACTACTGCCGCCTGAATCGCGTGCGCGCGAATCGCACGTGAAACATTCGAAGTACTCAATTCATCATGCAAATCAGCCGCATCGGGCTCGCCTAATTCCTCACGCGATATTCGTGTTTCTTGAGTCGAAGGCTTTGATTCGTGCGAATCGTCGTCGGTCATCTCATGCTCCACGCACGCGATCGTGCGAACTACTTTCCCTGCCTTCTGCCTACCCAAATGCCGAATGCCGAATGCCTGATACCTAATGCCGAGTACCTACTGCCGAAATCCAAATACCTTCTTCTCATTCGTCCGCAGGCACGCATTTGCCCACCGCCCATTGCCGAAGCGCTTCGATCTTTCGTTTCATCGTCACGACCAGAGGCGGGCTAGCACGCAACGTTTCAATCAACAATTCTGTCGTCAGTTTCGCTTCGCTTGCTTCGACCGTGTTGCCGAGCTTGCGCCGTGAAAATACCTGGTGCAACGCCGACATGATTCCCTGCTCGATTTCCGCGCCGCTGTACCCATCAATCGCGTCGGCGATCTTCGCAAGATCAAACGCCTTTGGATCTTGCTTGCGTTTCTTCAAGTGGATCGCAAGGATTGCGACTCGCGCCTCGTGCGTGGGCAGATCCACAAAGAAGATCTCGTCAAACCGACCTTTGCGCAACAGCTCCGGTGGCAGCGCCTCGATGTCGTTCGCCGTAGCTACTAAAAATACTGGCGCGGTGTGCTCTTGCATCCAGTTCAACAACGTTCCAAACATGCGACGCGACAAGCCGCCATCGGTCGACGTGCTCGCCGCCGATGCAAATCCTTTTTCGATTTCGTCGATCCACAACACCACCGGGCTCATTGCTTCGGCTTGCGCCAGTGCATCTCGCAAACGCTTCTCACTTTCGCCGACGTACCGGTCGTACAACGTGCCCGGATCCAACTTGAGTAGCGGCCTCTTCCACGCCGTCGCAATCGCCTTCGCGGCCAGGCTTTTGCCCGCGCCCTGCACGCCCAGCAACAGCACGCCCCGAGGTGGCGAAAGCCCAAACTCTTTCGCGTCGGCGTCGAGCGACAACTCTCGCTCAGAGAGCCATTTCTTAAGTCTTTTAAGCCCGCCAATTGCATCAATAGACGAAGGCGAATCAACAAACTCCAGCACGCCCGCGCCCGACAACATCTTGCGCTTCCCTTCGATGATCACGGCAAGATCTTCAACGTTAAGCGTGCGATCCTGCGCGACGGTATCGACGACGAGTTGCTTGGCTTGCCTTCGCGTGAGCCCACGAAGATTCTGAAGGATCGCGTCCAGATTACGCCTTTTGATATCAATCGTGATCCCACCACGCTGGTGCTGCGAACGCAGCGTCTGCTTCAGGATCTCTTCTAATTCTGCGTCATCTGGCGGCTGTGCAAAGTGCCGAACTGAGTTGACTGAAACCACTGGCGGCGCGTCTTCGCGATGATCAACCATCACGATGTGGGCGCGCCCGTACAACTCCATGTTCTCGCCGCCGATTCGAAAAAACTTATTTAGCTCGCGCCAGGCGCGCACTACTCGCGGCTCACTCATGTGTTCGATCATGTCAAGACAAATGCACATCGATGGCTTGCGAATGTTCATCCGCCAATGAACCAGCGCAGCCGCCGCGTTCTCCGTACCGGGCACTGCGTTGCTGGTGTGCAGCGTTGCCTCGCGCGCGCCCTGCACCACCGACCAGATATAAGGCGTGAGATTCAGCTCTCGCGCGACATCGAGCAGGTTTGAAACCGCTTCATCTTCTTCGTTGGTTACGAGCCGCACGCACGTGTGCTGGGCCAGAAAGTACGATTTCAGCATCGATGGCTTCATAGTTTGATTCTCAGTATGAAATGCCAACCCGAACATGACCAGCATGAGCGTAAACAGATCCGACCTCGCGAACAGAATCACTCTTGTAGCAGATTATGGATGTCAGCGTGACACAGAACACGGCAAATTCCTCGCCACTAAACCGAGTCAGACCCAGCCGCACACGCTCAAGTGCGCTAATCATTCCCACGTGGATGAATCAGTCGAACAACCCGGCTCAGAACCAGCTTCAAAGCCTGCATCAGCAATTGGCTCAGGTGCTGGTACCACGGCGGCCGTGAACTCTTCCCGCACCGGCACGATTGGCATACTTTCGCTGTTGGCCCGGGACATCAAGCTTGCGCACTCGGTCTTCGCCTTGCCTTTCGCGCTTCTTGGGGCGTGCGTTGCCTATGTGCTCTCCAGTGATACAAGCCAGCGCGACCCGGCAAGGCTTGTCGGCAAGCTCGTGCTTGTTGTCGCGTGCATGATCTTCGCGCGAAGCTGGGCGATGCTCTTTAATCGGCTCGCCGACCGACAGATCGACGCGCTCAACGAACGAACAAAGAAGCGAGTGCTTGCTTCTGGAACAATCTCGCGGTGGGCTGGCTGGAGCGTGGCATTTTTGTGCGCTAGCGCGTTTGTTGTCGTGTGCGCTTTGTTTAAGGCATTTTTCGATAATCCTTGGCCTTTGTACCTGAGCGTGCCGGTGCTTGCGTGGATCGCGTTTTATTCGTTGACCAAGCGATTCACGGCGTTGTGCCACGTGTTTTTGGGTGGCGCGCTCGCCGCCAGCCCGCTCGCTGCGGCAATTGCGATTGATCCCGCCGCAGTGATTCACGCGCCGATGGTGTGGTGGCTCGCCGGGTTTGTGCTGCTTTGGGTCGCGGGGTTTGACATTATCTACGCGTTGCAAGACGAAGCGTTTGACAGGGCCAACGGGCTCAAGAGCGTGCCTGTGTTGCTGGGTTGGCGAAGAGCCATCCAAGCGAGCCGCGTGTTGCATGTGGGCGCGATGCTGTGCTTGCTTGCGGCGTGGTCGAGCCTTGAACGCTTGGGGCCGATCTTTGGTGTGGGCGTCGGGCTTGCTGGCGCGTTGTTGCTGGTTGAACAAATCGTGCTCGCTCGGCGCGGTATGCGCGGCTTGGATATGGCGTTTTTTACGGTCAATGGCGTGGTCTCGTGCGTACTTGGCGTGCTGGGCATTCTTGATGTGTTCCTGTGACAGAATTACTTCTACTTCGCTTTGCTCGCATATGACACAATCCAACTCAACAGAATCCGACTCAACAGAATCCAAGATGACAGAATCCAAGATGACAGCACGCCACGTGGCAGAGTCTGGCACAGCGAGCAACCAGATCCATGGCGTCGGGCTATTTTCTGGACGCGGCGCGCGCGTTCGCTTGCTCGCGCCGCCAGTTGGGCGACAAGGTATCTTTATTGAACGGCCAGATGTTGGCGTGTTGCCGGTGTTGATTTCGCCCGCGCTCGTGCTGCAAGAATCGATGGATAACGCCGAAAAATCGGCACATATCCACGCCCAGTGGATGCGCACGCTCGATGGCAGGCCGATCTTGATGAAGCCTCGGAACACAACACTTGTGCTGCCCCTTGCGAACTCTGGATCACATGCTGGGGTTGCTGTCGCCGCAACCATCGAGCACGTGCTTTCGGCGCTGGCAGGTTTATCGATTTGGAACGCGACAATCGTGCTTGAGGGAGACGAGGTACCGATTGCGGATGGGTCGGCGTTGCCCTTTGTTGAGTTGGCTCGCGCGTCGGGGCTTGGTGATGAAACAAGTGTGCTGGGCTTGGCCAAGGCGGACCCGCTTGTACTGACGCGCGAGATCAAGGTGTCGGACGCGAGTGGTGCGACGATCATTGCTAGGCCTCTTTCGCGTGGATTTACATCGCGGCTTTCGTACACGTACTGCTTGGATTATGGCTCAACTTCACCGATTGCTGCGGCGAACGCGACGTGGCTTGGTGAAGCGACTGAGTTTGTGAAAGCAATTGCGCCAGCGCGGACGTTTTCACTGGTACATGAAGCGCATGCTGCTCGGGCTGCGGGGCTTTTCACGCACCTATCGCCATCGGACATGCTCGTGATTGGCGACGATGGCGTGCCGATAGATAATGTGTGGCGTGTTGGTAACGAGCTCCCTGCACACAAGTTGCTCGATCTCATTGGTGACCTCGCGTTGATTAGTAAGCCTTTGTGTGCAGAAGTGATCGCGACGCGCTCGGGGCACGCGCTGGCGCATGAGTTGTGCCGACGAATCGTGGCGGAGCAGGTGTAACGATCGATGGATCATGGGAGATACTCGTGGTAAACGTGGCTGATACACCCTCTCACGGAGAGAGGGTGCCCAAGACATGCTGGCTTCTATAAAGCAGGTCCGCTCTTCATCTGTGTGCGCACAGAGGTGGTATGTGCGTGCACGAACATGGTTAGTCGGCGTACAGAACGCATTATGAGCGCGATGCCGATCATGCTGGCACGAAGAAAGTTATGAAGCGAACTTGATCTGTTGGGCACATTGTGTGTGCACACGCGTACGTTCGGGATGTGAGCTGAGGAGGTAATCGAGGAACAACCGGTCGGGACGACCGGGCCACCCATGGCGAAGGCAAAGTGCTTCTTCTCAGAGAGAGAGGGTGCCCATGGCAAGCATGCGGTTTAAGACGTTGCGTGTTACTTGGTGTTAAGGTCGCCGAAGCCGCGGATGGGGGCGGAGTCGACGCCTTGGAGTTGGCCGAGGCGTCTTTGCATAGCGGCGAGGAATCTTTCTTCCCAGGCCTGGTCGCCTTGGGCGCGGATGCGAGCGGTGATGGTGATGGGCACTGGTTGGTACGAAGGCGGCGAATCAGATTGGCTACTTGATCTTGGCATGCGCACTTCGACGGTTGCGGTTTCGTCGCTGATGGTGACGAGTTCGTAGCGGATTTGTTTGGTTGTGGGGTCGGTGTCGATGATGGTTGATCGCAGGATCGCGAGCTGGGACGCGGTTGCACAGAGGTCGATTGCGGCGTAGATGTCGTTGGTGTCGCCCATGACGATGCGTGTTGTTCCTGGGCTTTGTTGGCCACGAGATGGGAAGCCTTGGATCGCGCAGCCTGAGAGGCTTACGAATGCGAAGCTCATAAACACCACGGCGATGCTTGCAAAGAGGTGGCGGGCAAGCAAAACGGCACGATTCGGCACGAAAGCCCTGAAGGTCGCGTGTATACGTTTGGGTTTGCTACGCTTGTGTGTGGACGTCACCATTCGCCTCCCTGACAGTATTGACCGTATCTCGCTGTTTGGCCCTGCGGAGCGTAACTTAAAGGTGTTGCGTGAGGCACTTGGGGTTCGGGTTGCCGCGCGCGATGGCGTGGTGCAGCTTTCGGGTGATCGCGGGAGTGTAACTGTTGCGCGAGGCGTGCTGGACCGGTTGGCGACGGCGGCGACGCTGGGAAAGTCTCCAAGCCGTCAGCAGGTGCTGGACATGATCGTAGAAACGGCACGGCAGGCCGAAACCGGGCAGATTCCGGTGGCGCAGACGCTGGATCCGGTCGCGTGGGATGGCAGGCTGAATGTGTACGCGGCGGGGCGGCCAGTTGCGCCGAAGACTGAAAATCAGCGGCGGTACCTCGAAGCGATTCGCACGCATGATTTAGTCTTTGCGATGGGCCCGGCGGGTACGGGCAAAACATATCTCGCGGTTGCGGCGGCGGTGCACTTATTGAAGATTGAAGCGGTGCGGAAGTTAGTCTTGGTGCGGCCTGCGGTTGAAGCAGGTGAAAAACTTGGGTTTTTACCGGGGGACATGCGTGAAAAAGTCAATCCGTATTTGAGGCCTTTGCTTGATGCGTTGCACGACATGATGGATTTCAACACGATTCGGCGGTTTCTTGATAGCGATGTGATTGAGATTTCGCCTTTGGCGTTTATGCGTGGGCGAACGCTAAATGGGTCGATTGTGATTTTGGACGAGGCGCAGAACTCAACCAAAGGCCAGATGAAGATGTTTTTGACGCGGCTTGGCCATGGATCAAAGATGATCGTGACTGGCGATAGCACGCAGACAGATCTTGAAGACCCCAAGGACAATGGCTTGGTCGATGCGGCATTACGCTTGTCGAAGACGCGTGGCGTCGCGTTTGTGTATTTGCAAACGTCTGATGTGGTGAGGCATGATCTAGTGCAGCGAGTCATCGAGGCTTACGAGGATTCGAGCCATACTACGTATTCCTCGGGACAGCAGGCGGGTACCTCGCGCAGGCCTCGTCGCGGCTTTGGGGCGGGGAATAATGAAGTTGCTGCAGAGACAGTTTCAGGCGAGCGAGTTGGTGCTGAACCAGTTGCGGGCGATCAGGCTGAGTCCAGCGGCAAGTCCAACGGCGAATTGCCCAAGACTGAGTCGCAAGCAAATCCCAAAGCTTGAGTACTCTTTCATGCTCAGCCATTCCATTCATGTCCAAACGTCGTACAATTCCGAACATAAACCAACCCTTTCGGCACTGACGAGGTCGTGAATGAGCCGATAGGCTATAGCGTGGGCGGAAGGGTTGTTCGGTGTGTTGGGTAGCGGGCTCGAATGTGCTTTGGAAGTGCTAGCGTGTTGGAAGTGCTGACGTGTGGATGAGGTGGCGTGCTTCGGATTGACTGCATGAGTAAAGACGCGAAAAACCTATCTCGCATCGGCGCATTGGCGCGGATTGTTCGTGCGCGACGGAATGAGGCGGGGTTGATCGCGGGCGCGATCCATGGCAGGCGCGGCGCGCGAGAGTCGTTGCTTGAGGCACTGACGACAAGCCGTGCCGCAGTCGGGGTTTTGATGGTGTTGTTGTTTGCGATTGCGGCTTCGGGGATTGCGATCATCACACGCGAGACGCCTTTGGTCGCGGTGGGCCGAATCATGGACGAGACGCGGCTGGTGCGCGTGCCTGTTGAGCTTGAGGATCGCACGCGAACGCAGCAGGCGCGCGAGTCGGCGCGGATGGCTACGCCACGTGTGTATCGGGCGGATGTGCCGGTGCTTGAGGAGGTTGAGCGATCACTGGAATCGCTGCCACAGATTATTGCGGCGTCGCCGACGTTGGAGGAAGTTCCCGAGAAGGTACGTGTTCAGTTTGGGCTTGATGCACTGGGATATGAAGCGCTGAAGAACGAGGCGACGGATGGGCAGGCCAAGAGCGCATGGGTTGCCAAGGTGCGGACGTTTGCAAACTTGTTACGGACGAGGCCTTTGGTTGATCGAGAGACGTACCAGCTTCGCGCACAAGAGGGGACGAGCTCGACGGTGACGTTACTAGTCGGCGAAGAACGGCTGTCGCCGGTGCATCGGGGCGAAGTGTTGAACGCCGAGGACGCGACAATGCTGACGCCCGCAATGACCATGCTGTCGCGAGACGCGGGGTTTGTTGGTGCGGCGCGGCAAGTGGTGATCAATCGCATGGTCACGGCACCGAAGCCGACGTATAGATATGACGCGGGCGAGGTGGCACGAGCGCAGCTTGAGGCC